>NZ_CP117982.1:2673301-2844661 GCF_030708075.1 Candidatus Epulonipiscium viviparus
ACTAATTCAGTCTACAACATATAAGTATGATGACGCGGATATGGTCGCGGATTTATTTGATTTGAAAGCAGCAGGGCATATGTATTCTAGAATAAGCAATCCTACATGCGGATATCTAGAGGAAAAAATTACTGATATGGAAGGTGGCGTAGGCGCTATTGCAACATCATCGGGGCAGTCGGCATCGTTACTTGCAATACTAAATTTGGCCTCGGCTGGAGATCACATTTTATGTATGTCAAATTTATATGGCGGAACGTTCAATCTTTTTGATATAACGCTTCGAAAGTTGGGTATAGAATTTGATTTTGTAGATCCTAATGCAACTGCAGAAGAAATGCAAAAGTATATCAAGAAAAATACAAAAGCAATGTTTGGAGAAACTATCGGAAACCCAAGTTTGGATGTGTTAGATTTTGAAAAGGTAAGTACCGTAGCGCATAAAAACGGATTGCCGCTAATTGTAGATAATACGTTTGCAACACCGCATTTGTGTCGTCCTTTTGAGCATGGGGCAGATATTATTATTCACTCGACTACCAAATATATTGATGGACATGCAACCTGCGTTGGAGGGCTGCTAGTAGATAGCGGAAAATTTGATTATACAAATGGCAGATTTCCGGAGTTTACAACGCCAGATGCAAGTTATCATGGATTGGTTTATACAGAAGCATTTGGAAAGCAGGCATTTATTCTGAAAGCTCGTGTTACATTGCTCAGAGATATGGGATGTACGATGAGTCCGTTTAATGCGTATCTCACAAATATAGGTGCAGAAACTATGGCGGTGAGAATGGATAGACACTCTGAGAATGCTCTGACCGTTGCAAAGTTTTTGGAGGAGCACCCAAAAGTGGCTTGGGTAAATTATCCGGGTCTTAAGTCTAATGCTTCATATGAGTTGGCACAAAAATATTTGCCGAACGGAGCTAGTGGAATAATAACCTTTGGGGTTAAGGGAGGTGCCGCAGCAGGAAAAGCTGTGATCAATAATGTAAAGCTGGCGACCTTGGTAGTGCATGTTGGGGATATAAGGACCCATTTGCTGCACCCAGCTAGCATGACGCATCGTCAACTAAGCCCAGAGGATCAATTAAAAGCTGGTGTAACCCCCGATCTAGTGAGGTTATCTGTAGGGATAGAAGATATCAATGATATAATTACAGACTTAACAAATGCGCTTGCTAAAGTATAGGAGGATATGATGCCTGTTATAATACCTCAAAATTTGCCAGCAACAGAAATATTGCAAAAAGAAAATATATTTGTGATGCGAAAAGGTCGTGCAGAAAGGCAAGATATTAGACCACTAAATATAGCAATAGTGAATTTGATGCCCACAAAAGTAGAGACAGAAACGCAGTTGCTTAGACTAATAGGGAATACTCCGTTACAAATAAATGTAGATTTTGTTCATATGTCTACGCATGAAAGTAAGAATGCGTCCAAAAATCATCTCGAAAATTTTTATAAAGACTTTACAGAGATTAAGCATAAAAAGTATGATGGGATGATTGTGACGGGAGCGCCAGTAGAGATGTTGGATTTTGAAGAGGTGGATTATTGGGATGAGCTTTTGCAGATTTTAGAATTTGCCAAGACCAATGTATACTCAACATTATTTATTTGTTGGGGAGCACAGGCAGCACTATATTATTATTATGGCATAGATAAAATTGTGTTAGATAAAAAAATATTTGGAGTGTTTGAGCATAAAGTTGTAAAGGCATGTCAAATTGTGAGAGGTTTTGATGATACATTTTTTGCTCCACATTCTAGGCATACTGGCTGGGATAATCTAGTTTTAAGTCAGTCAAAAGATTTTGATATAGTTTCAACTTCCGATGATGCAGGAGTATATATTTTGGTTAGTCGCGATAATAAATTTGTATTTGTATCGGGGCATTCCGAATATGATCCATATATTTTGGAGCAAGAATATCAACGGGATAAAAATTTAGGACGAAATATAAATATTCCGTATAACTATTATCCAGATGATAATCCAAATTTAGCCCCAAAAGTTAAGTGGAGATCCCATGCTAATTTGCTGTTTTCAAACTGGCTCAACTACCATGTGTATCAAGAAGTGCCATATGAAAATTGAAATAATAATGCAGACGACCAGCCTAAAACGTCTGCATCTATAAGCATTAAAAAGGAATATTTTTTCCATCTTGCCAAAGTCTGTGAAGCCCATAAATTTGAGCATCTTCTTTGTATAAAATATGCACTATAACGCCCAAATAATCAAGCAAGATCCAGCGTGCGGTTTCGTATCCTTCTGAATGTTTTGCCGCAATGTTTTCTTCTTCTAACAAATATTCTAGTTCTTCGGAAATAGCCATCGATTGTCTCGTGTTAGAGCAAATAGCGATTACAAAGTAGTCTGTTAAAGTGGTCAGTTCTTTAACCTCAACAATCTCTAAATCTTCTAATTTTTTTTTATCTAAAATATGCGCTATTTTTAATGCTAATTCATATGGTTCCATATAGATCCACCCTCTCTAATTATATTTTTCATACTCTTCTATTAAACCGTTAAGGCTTGGGTGAAGTTCTTTCTGTTTTTCATGTACCACAGAATGTCGCACTATTTTCATTGAGTAGTACATAGCTCGATCTAAATCTTGAAAGCATAGTTTTCGTAATATAGTGTAGCTATCACTAGAGCCACGTCCATATTCACACATGTCGGCAAGATAAACAATTTTTTCCAAGTTGGACATGTTGTGTCTGCCAATAGTATGATATCGTATACTATCTAATATGTCGGGGTCTGTTATATTATATGAATGTTCTACCAGAAATGCTGCAATTTTTCCGTGTTTTAATTGTGGATGCGCTGTTTCGAAGGCATCAAATTCGATAGGGTATTCTGCTGTGTGATCCATTTCTTTTGCAAGGTCATGATATATGCAACCTAAATAAGCTTTATTTGCGTCAACACCATGATGTTGTGCCAGTTTAACGCCAAATTCTGTAACACCCAGAGTGTGGCTAAATCTCTTAGCCCCCATGGCGGATGCGACAATTTCTTCTATATGTTTTTGCTCTGATTTGCTAATGGTGAGTTTATTATAGTATAATTCTTTTTTTCTTATATAAGCTTCTACTGAGGGAGGCACCAAATATTGAACAGATTTATTGCTGTATATTCGATGCCTAATTTCGGTAGAAGAAATATCAAATCCTAGGTGATCTATTCTCAAAATAGTGGCATTAAAATTGTCTTCTAGAAATTTGATTTGGGTGGAGACTGCTTCATTGTTAAAATTTGGTCGATTTACAACAATAAATTTGCAAAGATTAATAAGTTCGGTGCTTTTATACCAGTTTAAAATGTCTAAAATGCTATCATCACCAACTATAAAATAGAATTCGCTATCTGCAAAAGTATGCTTTAAACTGCAGATAGTATCGTAGCTATAGCTGGGACGATCGTTTTTATACTCAATATCGCTAATAAAAAAATGAGGGTTATCCAAAATAGCGAGTTTGGTCATATGAAACCTATTTTTTTTTGAAGAGATGTGTATAGATTTTTTGTGTGAGGGGTTGCCGTTAGGAATAAATAAAATTTTGTCTAGTTTAAATTGTTCTAGGACTTCTTGTGCTATTACCAAATGTCCGTTGTGTATGGGGTCAAATGTGCCCCCCATGATACCTATTCTTACTTTAATATCCATGTTGATCACCTCGTTTAATATTAGTTTTCCGGTAATATTATTTTTGGATTTTTCTTAGGCATTTTATACAAAATAATTTTTTTCCCAATAATTTGAATTAATTGAGATTTGCTTCTTTCGGCCAACATTTGAGCAATGTCAGTAATATCTTCGTCGCAATTGTTTAGTACAGTTATTTTTATAAGCTCTCTTGCCGCCAATGCTTCAGATATTCCAATAACTAATTCTGGAGTAACCGAGTTTTTGCCAACCTGGAATGTGCTATTAATATTTTGGGCCAGTGATCTAAGATGCGCTCGTTGTTTACTAGTCATGTTTTTGTCCTTTCTATTTATAATATTCAAATTCTATGTCATAAATTCGTACAGTGTCGCCTTCTTTTATTCCGGCTTGCTCTAAACTGTCAATAATTCCTTTGTCGCGAAGGTATTTTTGGAAGAATGCGAAGCCCTTTTCCGAATCTAATGACGTATATCCAATCATTTTTTCAACTCCCACTCCACTAACGGCAAAATAACCGCTTTCAATTTCGGATACCGTAAAACTTTCTTTGCTAATTTCATCTTCTACAAATTCTGGCTCAAATGTAATATTATCAGCCGGAAGACTGCTTAATAGAGTATCGATTTCTTGTAGTAGCGTTTGTAGGTTGGAATTTGAGGCCGCAGAAATAGGGACGACTTTGATGCCACGACCAATTTCAAAAAATTCTGTTAGTTCCGCAATATATTCGCTTGAGATGTCGATCTTGTTAGCTGCAATAATTTGGGGCTTGGTTTCGAGAATTTGTGGATTATATTTGTCTAGCTCTTTTATAATGGTTAGAATGTCGCTTTTTGGATCGCGACCCTCTGTGCCGGCGGCATCAACTACGTGAACAATCACCTTGGTTCTTTCTATATGTCTTAGAAAATTAAAGCCTAGCCCCACACCGTCGGATGCCCCTTCGATTATTCCTGGGATATCAGCCATAACAAATTGTTTGCCAAACCGGTTTGTTACAACTCCAAGATTTGGCGAAAGTGTTGTAAAGTGATAGTCCGCAATTTTGGGTTGTGCGTTACTAACCATTGATAATAAAGTAGATTTTCCAACATTAGGAAAGCCTACTAATCCGACGTCGGCAAGCATTTTGAGTTCTAAAGTAACCCAATATTCTTTTGCATCGCGCCCCTTTTCGGCATATTTGGGAGCTTGTCTTGTTGGTGTTGCAAAGTGTTGGTTGCCCTTGCCACCTTTGCCGCCCTTAAAAATAATTTCTTGCTGATCGTCTAAATACATGTCTGCAATAATTTTTTGAGACTCCGCTTCTCTTATGATAGTGCCTTTTGGAACACGAATAACTTTATCTAACCCGTCTTTGCCGTGGCAACGCTTTTTGGCTCCGGGTTCTCCGTCTCCAGCTTTGTATTGTCGAATATGTTTAAAATTCAACAATGTATTTATGCCAGAATCTACTTGAAATATAATATCGCCGCCAGTACCTCCGTCGCCCCCATCGGGCCCTCCATTGGGTACGTATTTTTCACGTCTAAAAGACACATGTCCGTCGCCACCACGCCCCGAGCGTACAAATATTTTTACATGATCTACAAACATTTTTTTACCTCCATTCATAATTTATTGATTTATTTATTTATGCTATGAAAAAAAGGGCTCAACTTAAAGTTGAAACCCCTTGTAAATTAAGCACTGTATACAGAAACTTGTTTTTTGCTTCTACCTTTACGTTCAAATCTAACTACTCCATCGACTAGAGCGAAAAGAGTATCATCGCCACCACGCCCAACGTTGGTGCCAGGATGGATTTTGGTTCCTCTTTGACGGTATAGAATGTTACCAGCTTTTACAAACTGTCCGTCGGCTCTTTTGGCACCTAGACGTTTAGATTCGGAGTCGCGTCCGTTTTTGGATGAGCCAACTCCCTTTTTGCTAGCAAAAAACTGTAAGTCAAAACGTATCATATTTTTCACCTCCGAGGTATATACTTTTTGATCCTAACATTTGCAGGATACATTTTTTGAATTCCTTCTAACCCAAACGACAAGCTCTTAAGTAAAATTGTGGTTTGGGGATTATAGATCTCATTTTTTATATTCGGAAATGTGCAATCTATAATTCCTTGTTGTTCGTCCTTTTCATTTATAAGCATAGGCTCATCTAAGAAAGCTTCTATCGAATTGACAGCAGTAAATACAAGGGCACTAACGCCTGCACATACAATATCGGATCCTGATTTTGCGTAATTCGCATGACCCGAAACTCGAAATCGAAATAGGTTTTCCTCTTTAAAATAAAGCTTAATATTTATCATTGACTAGGCATTAATAGAAGTAATTTTAACTTTTGTAAAGCGTTGACGGTGCCCTTGCTTTTTCTTGTAAGTTTTTTTAGGCTTATATTTAAAAACTATAATTTTTTTGCCTTTACCTTCAGCTTCAAGAACTTCTGCTTTAACAGTGGCACCTTTTACACATGGAGAACCAGTTACTAAAGAGTCGGCTTTTTTTACCGCTAAGACGTTTTCGAAAGAAACTTCATCGCCGTTTGATACACCTAGTTTTTCAACCTTGATAATCATGCCTTCTTCAACTTTGTACTGTTTTCCACCAGTTTCAATAATTGCGTACATTTGTGTACACCTCCCTGATCATAAAATCGCCGAATATGGTATCCAATAGGAATTTAAAAAAACCGCTTCGAGCGTAATACACCTTAATATAGCATAAGAAAATCAAGCTTGTCAACGCTTATTTAATAATAAATTAAAATACTACATATCGCGAGCGTCAGTAGTCTCAGTAGTTGCAGACTTATCATGAGTTTCGGAAACTTCAGCTTCTGCAGTTACAATAGGGGGGATGCTTAGTATCGCAGGACCATGCTGGACCACTTCTATAGGAACCATTTGTAAGATCATAGAAGTTGCTTGATCGACGTCTGAAATAGTTGTGGTTTGTACTTCAACAGTTTCGAGAATATCAATTTCGGGGATGGGCTCTGTATCTACAGTGGTAGTGAATACATCTGCGGCTTCTATTTCTGAAAAATTTTTGGGATAGTTGATGGTAGTTCCATTTTCGACCGCAACAATTTCTTCGACAACCTCAGCATGTACAAGAGCATCAGCATCTGTATCGGCATTGACATCTGTATCGCATGAGCATGGGCATCAGCATCTGTATCGGCAGTAGCATGAGCATGGGCATCAGCATCTGTATCGGCAGTAGCCTGAGCATGGGCATCAGCATCTGCATCGGCAGTAGCATGAGCATGGGCATCAGCATCTGTATCGGCAGTAGCATGAGCATGGGCATCAGCATCTGTATCGGCAGAAGCATGAGCATCGGCATCAGCATCTGTATCGGCAGTAGCATGAGCGTCGGCGTTGTCATCTGTATCGGCAGAAGTATGAGCGTCGGCGTCAGTCATCTGTATCGGCAGAAGCATGAGCATCGGCATCAGCATCTGTATCGGCAGAGCATGAGCATCGGCATCAGCATCTGTATCGGCAGAAGCATGAGCATCGGCATCAGCATCTGTATCGGCAGTAGCATGAGCATGGCATCAGCATCTGATCGGCAGAGCATGAGCCGGGCATCGTCATCTGTATCGGCAGTAGCATGAGCATCGGCATCAGCATCTGTATCGGCAGAAGTATGAGCGTCGGCATCAGTCATTCTGTATCGGCAGAAGCATGAGCATGGGCATCAGCATCTGTATCGGCAGTAGCATGAGCATGGGCATCAGCATCTGTATCGGCAGTAGCATGAGCATGGGCATCAGCATCTGCATATCGGCAGAAGCATGAGCATCGGCATCAGCATCTGTATCGGCAGTAGCATGAGCATCGGGCATCAGCATCTGTATCGGCAGAAGCATGAGCATCGGCATCAGCATCTGTCGGCAGTAGCATGAGCATGGGCATCAGCATCTGTATCGGCAGACATCTGATCGCAGTGAGCATCGGCATCAGCATCTGAATCGGCAGTAGCATGAGCATCGGCATCAGCATCTGATCGGCAGAAGCATGAGCATCGGCATCAGCATCTGTATCGGCAGAAGCATGAGCATGGGCATCAGCATCTGTATCGGCAGAAGCATGAGCATGGGCATCAGCATCTGTATCGGTAGTAGCATGAGCATGGGCATCGACATCTGTATCGGCAGAAGCATGAGCATGGGCATCAGCATCTGTATCGGCAGAGCATGAGCATGGGCATCAGCATCTGTATCGGTAGTAGCATGAGCATGGGCATCAGCATCTGTATCGGCAGAAGCATGAGCATGGGCATCAGCATCTGTATCGGCAGAAGCAGGCGCATGGGCATCAGCATCTGTATCGGCAGAAGCATGAGCATGGCATCAGCATCTGTATCGCAGTAGCATGGGCATCAGCATCTATATCGGCAGAAGCATGAGCATGAGCATCAGCATCAGCATCTGTATCGGCAAAAGTGAGTGTGGGCATCAGCATCTGTATCGGTAGAAGCATGAGCATGGGCATCAGCCTCTGTATCGGCAGAAGCATGAGCATCGACATCAGCATCTGCATCGGCAGAAGCATGAGCATCGGCATCAGCATCTGTATCGGCCGAAGAAAAGGCCCATGAAGGTGTCGGCTCCAGCATCTGTATCGGCAGTAGCATGTGCATGGGCATCAGCTTCTGTATCGGCAGAAGCACGAGCATGGGCATCAGCATCTGTATCGGCAGAAGCATGAGCATGGCGCATCATCATCTGTATCGGCAGAAGCATGAGCGTGGGCATCAGCATCTGTATCGGCAGAAGCATGAGTGTCGGCATCAGCATCTGCATCGGCAGAAGCATGAGCACGGCATCAGCATCTGTATCGGCAGAGCATGAGCATGGGCATCAGCATCTGTATCGGCAGAAGCATGAGCATGGGCATCAGCATCTGTATCGGCAGTAGTATGAGCGTCGGCGTCGTCATCTGTATCGGCATTGACATCTGTATCGACAGAAGCCTGAGCATCGGCATCAAATTCGGCTTCAAGTCTATCGAGTTCTGCCTCGATGTCATTTTTTAGATCTACAACGACGTCTAAAGTTATATTAGAAAGTGCGGCAGGAGTTTTGGTCTCGGCCATTTCGATATATTTTAATGCAAGGTTGTAGCGCTCGTCCAGATAGGCAATGCGCGCATAATAATAGTAAGGCTCGGGATAGTGAACATCAGCAGTGATCAAACTCTTGTATAGTTTGCGAGCTTTTTTATCTTCGAATAAATAGAAATAGCTGGTTGCCAGATTTTCTTTGATGATATTGTTGTTGGGATATTTTTCGAGAGCTGCGATAGAATAGTCGCGAGCTTTCTCGTACTGTTCATTGAGATTAAGAAGCATTCCGTAGGTTTCCCAGAGCTGTTCGGCGTCACTTTCTTGGGTGAGTTCTTCATAAAGAGCGATGGCGTCATCGAGTTTATCTTCTTTATATAGCATAAGACCTTTGACAACTTTAAAATTGAAGATACCGTCTTTGTTGAGAATATCGGTTTGAATAGTTGCTGCAACTTGTTGGGCCTTTTGGGTGTGGCCCTGAGCGAGTAATTTGTAGGCATAAACAACTTTGATCTCCTCGGGACATTTTGGCAATGAGAGGGCTTTTTCATATAAACCATAGGCAATATCGAATTGCTTTCTCAAGTAGGCATTGTGAGCATTTTGAGCCAATACGTAATGTCTTCTGCGATACCCAAAAAATAGCATACATATTATAATAATGGCGATGGTTAAGCCGTAGCCTGCCCAGACGCTTCCCGTTACAATATTGAGTAAATAGCCGAGTAGCATAAATAGACCGGCTAGCAAAAATAGTAAAATAAGACTTCTTTTTTCAGACATAATTTCCTCCTATAAAACGTAATATAGAAATATTTTAGCTCGTTTTTTTTATAAAAGCAATACATGTTAGAAAATTTAAAAATATGGTAATACTATCAAAGAGAGTTTAAATATTTGTATACAAAAATTAGTGAGGCAAATTAGGAGGGATTTTTATTAAAGTATTGATTGCAACAGACACATATAAGCCAACAATAAACGGAGTAGTGACTTCTGTTTTAAATTTGGAAAAAGGGTTAAGAGAGCTGGGGCATGAAGTGAAAGTGGTAACACTGTCTCAAACGGCCCAATCATATTATGAAAATTCTGTGTATTATATAGGATCGATAGATATGAGTCGAATCTACCCAGATGCGAGAGTAAAGACACCGATTGTGAATAGAAAAGAAAGATTGGAGATAATAGATTGGCAGCCGGATGTCATTCATACGCAAAGTGAATTTAGTACGTTTTTGATTGCTAGAAAGATTGCAAAGAAGCTGGATATTCCGATAATTCATACGTACCATACCAAATACGAAGATTATACGCATTATTTTATAGATCATGCAGAACGAGGCAAAAAGATAGTAACAATAGCGACGCATTATCTGTCCGAGCATGTGAAAGGAATTATTGCACCGACGCGCAAGATTGCAACGTTGCTGGAAGGATATAAAGTGGAATGTGCGACAAGAGTGATTCCAACAGGGATTGAACTGGAGAAATATAAGAGAGTAGTATCGGAAGAAAGTATAGCAAAGCTAAAAGAAAATTTGAAGATTGCCAAAGATAATTTGGTGTTAGTTTCTATAAGTCGAGTGGGCAAAGAGAAGAATATTGCAGAACTAATTCGGTATGTGAAATCGTTTAAAAGAGATAACGTGTCGTTGTTGATAGTGGGAGATGGGCCCGAACGCAAGGCACTACAAAATTTGGTGGGCAGCTTAAACTTAACTGAGCAGATTAAATTTACGGGAATGATACGGCCAAATGAAATAGCCGCGTATTATCAGCTGGGGGATTTGTTTGTGTCCGCATCGACGAGTGAAACACAGGGGTTAACTTATATAGAAGCATTGGCGAACGGAACGCCTATTTTATGTAGAGAAGACGAGTGTTTGGAAGGGCTGGTAGAAGAAGGAGTAACAGGATATTCATTTGTGAGCGAAACAGATTTTCATCAAAAGCTATTGGACTTTATGGATGTTACAGATAAAGATGAAATGAAAGCGGCCGCAAAGCGTGTTGCAGATAAATATAGTATTTCAAATTTTGCTAGAAGTGTGGCTGAGTTTTATAACACCTATGTATAGAGTAGCATGGGTGTTTTTTGTGTATTATTTATAAATAATGTTTTCATAAAAATGTAAAAACTGAATATATATATTATGGTATGTAAAAAATGTCAAATGAGCGAATAAAAAATGGGATAATTTTCCAAAAAACTATAAAGAAGTGTAGAATGAGTGACGATATATTTTATAAATATATATTTGAAGGAGGATTTTAAAGTGAGAATAGAAAGTAATCAAATTAATCCACAAGAACTACAATCTAGAAATGCACAACAAATTCAGGAGACTCAAAGGCAACGAGAAAATAATCAAGCGCAAGAAACTGCACCGGTGCAGCAAGCCAATGAACCAGCAGCTGTATATGAAAGAGGCAGCCGACCACCAGTAACCGGAATATATCAAAGACCACAGCCAAGAGCGCAACAGCAAGCTCAAGCACAAACTAACAGTGCAACAAACCAAGCAGAACAAGCGATGGCTCAGGCACAGAGAACTGCCGCACAAGCGCAACAAGCAACGCAACAAGCTCAGGCAAGAGCAGTAAACGAAGAAGCGGAAGAGGCTCAAACTGAAGAACTAGACGAAGAAGAGATCTCTCAAGAAATTACTGATGAAGTGGCTAAACAGCAAAAAGTGGAAGAGCAAGCAGATGTTCCTCGTTCGAGTGAAGAGACTAGAGGATTAAGCTCGGATCAGCTTTCGGCATTGAATGATATGTTTGCGTCGCAACAAATGAATATGCTGAATCAAATGGGATCGTTTGCAAATAATCAAGCATCAAACCAAGCATCATCGGCTATGTATGGAGTGTTAAATAGCGCAAGCAGTACGATGAGTAATGCAATGTTAAATAGTTATGCTAGTGTATTTGGAAGCGTTGAAGAGGCAATACCAGGATTGGCCACTACACCAGAAGGAGCAGCGGAGGCTATCGCACCGGGCGGAGCTTATTCTGTTGATAAGGTTGCGGACCGTCTATTTAAGTTTGCAGAAGAGGTAGCTGGAGACGACCTGGAGAAGATGGAAGAGATGCGAGATGCGGTTATGCAAGGATTTGAAGAGGCTGGAATGGACTTAGAAACTGGAGAAGGAATGCCGGGAATCACGAAAGATACATATGACGCGACTATGAAAAAGTTTGAAGACTACTTTAACAAAGCAGCAGACACAGATCCTATTTTACCAAACGAAGATTTTGAGTATCCAGAAGAAGAAGTACAATCAATTTTAGGAATAGCAATGCAGCAATAAATTTTGGAAAATAAAGAAGATAAGGTGGCATCCGAATAATGGAGACATCTTATCTTTTTTTTGTAAAAATTTTTGATATAGTCATTTTATTATGGGTAGCACAATATTCATTGTGGTGCCGACACCTTCTATACTTTTAACAAAAATTTCACCATCGAGTTTGACAATGAGATTTTGGACTACGCTAAGCCCGATGCCGCTGCCTTCATATTTTTCGCGGCTTTTATCTGCTCTATACATTCGGTCAAAAATGTAATTTTTATCTTTATCACCAATGCCAATGCCTGTGTCTCGCACTGAAATAATAACACGCTTGAGTTTGATTGCAGTAGTGACTTCTATTTCTCCAAATTCTGTAAATTTGAATGCATTCGATAGTATATTCATCATAATCTGCTTGAAGGCATCGATATCGACATTTACCTGTACGTCTCTGGTGCGATCAATATTGAGTTTGTATGTGAGCCCCTTTTCGATAGCTACAATTTTGAAATTATTGCAAATTTCTTCTAGTTGATGATTGAGTTTATGTGGCTGTATGGCTAATTCTTTCTTATGTTCTTCTACACCCTTTAGTTTATCGAGGTTTTTGAGAAGATTACCAAATCTAACAACTTCTTTGTAGAGAAAGCTAATTTGTTCGTCATCGACAGGATAGATGCCGTCTATCATGGCTTCTAAGTTGCTTTGTAAGATGTGAAGGGGAGTTCTAATTTCATGAGAAATATCGGAAACTAATTTTTTGCGCAATTCATCTTCTTCTTGTAAGCGCTCGGCTAGATTGTTGGTGTTGATGCGAAGCAATTCGATTTCCTTTATGTGGCTAGGTCGTCGATTGCGAACCATATAATCGCCTTTGATAAGAGAGACAGATGTTTGAGAAATTTCATAAATAGGGGTAGAAATTAGCTTAGTTAGATATAGGGAAATAATAACTGCAATCAAGATAGTGATGCTTGCAACGATGATGATGCTTTTGTTGACTTGCTGTTGAAATACCAAATCATCAGATGACAATATTAAAGAAGGAAAGTATCCCAATCTGATATATGCGATTGTATTGCCAAGATTATCCAAAACCGGCAAATCGGTTTCTTGATAGGCCATTTTTTTGAGAGAAGCGGCATCGATATGAGGCTTGTCATCGTCATTATCGATTGTGGTTATTAGGGTGTTTTTATCAACGCCAATTAGCATGTTTTTGTCGGGATCGAGAACGCTAATCGCGTAGTGCTTAAGGTGTAGTTGTGCCATGATTTCTGAGCGCGCACCATTGACGTTTAGATATACACCGTCGTAGTCTGAGGCAATTTCGTTGGCCATAATTTGCCCAACCAACTTAATGTTAGATTCGATATAATCTCGAAAATCGCGAATCATTGTGTTATTAATAAATGAGCTTACCAAAACAACAATAAATAATCCTAATCCGATAAATAATGCAAATGTTTGCTTTCTGAATGAAATCATGTTAATGACCTGTCGAATTTGTAGCCGATGCCAGTTACGGTTTTAATAAATTTAGGACTTTTGGTATCGAGCTCAATTTTTTTGCGAATGTTTTTGATGTGAACATCAATGGTTCTGTCGAAGCCGTCAAAATCGATGCCCATAACAGCATCTATGAGTTGCTCGCGGCTAAAGACTCTGCCGGGAGATTTGGCGAGATGGTATAAAATGTCAAATTCATTAGGTGTGAGAACGATATCTTTGCCATAGGAAATAACCATTCTGGTTTCGGGATAAATCTTGAGATTGCCTTTATCGAATATACATAATTCTTCGTTGTTTTCACGTTCTTTGCGAGTTTTTAGAGCATTAACGCGGGCAACAATTTCGCGAGGGCTTATAGGTTTTACAAGATATTCGTCAGCACCTAAATTAAAGCCGCCCACTTTATTATCTAGAGTACCCTTGGCGCTAATCATAAAAATATATACGTTGGAGATTTCTCGCATTTTTTTGCAGATTTCTTCGCCTTGCATTCCTGGTAACATTAAATCTAATAACACTACATCGATCTTTTCGTCTAAAAATACTTTGAGCCCTTCTTCACCGCTATAGCAAGTGAATACTCTATATTTTTCGTTTTCTAAATATTTAGCAACAATATCTGCGACTCTTTTTTCGTCCTCTATTATTAAAATGTTCATAGTTGATCAGCTCCTTTTATTGCTAGTATATCCAAAACTTATGAAGATAAATTAAAAAATGCATGAAAAATTGAAAAAGTCGCCTGCAAGTGAATGCAAACGACTCATTAAGTATTATACGATTAAAATTCCTAATATGGCTCCAACAGCGATGTACACAATAGCATGTTTTTTGAATTTCTCTATTGCAAAAAAGAAAAGTAACCCTAGTAATATGTTGAATACAGTGGCAAGATATGCTGTAGATGCCCCGGTGATTAGATCTTCAATGCCGAATGCGATCATGGCAACAGAAATTCCGGCCGCACCGATGATTCCAGCCGCAACGGGACGTATGCCATAGAACGCTGCTTTTACATATGAGTTAGATTTAAATTTGTGGAATATTTTGGCAACGATTACAATGATGATGATAGAAGGAGTGATAAGTCCAAGAACCGCAATGATGCCTCCCAAAACGCCGGCAGTAGAGTAACCCATAAAGGTCGCCGCGTTTACCCCCACCGCGCCAGGCGTAGATTCGGCAACAGCGATGATGTTAATTAAATCTTCTTGAGTGATCCAATGATACATATCTATGAGCTCTTCGAGAAATGGAATGGTAGCAAGGCCGCCACCAACAGCAAATAAGCCAATCTTGAAAAACTCTGCATATAATAGAAGTAATAGATTCATTTCTTAGCCACCTCTCTACCGAAAATTAGTCCGCATACTGCGCCGATCACAATTAGTATTATTGGAGATGGTGACCACACTGCCATTACAATTAAGCTTGCAACAAATAGAATTTTTGTGGTTAAATCCAGCAAGGATTTTTTTGAAAGGGCAACAACACCGCTCGCAATTAGGGCAACAACAACAATCCTGATTCCAAAAAACGCTTCTTGTATTATACTTTGCTCCATAAATAAGTCAAAGACAGAAGCAATGAGTGTGATAATAACAATGGAAGGAGCCACAACACCCAATGTCGCAACAATGGCACCGATAACTTTGCCTCGTTTGTATCCTATAAATGTGGCAGTGTTTACTGCAATGATGCCGGGTGTCATTTGTCCTATAGCATAGTAATCCAAAACTTCATCTTCTTCTACCCATCCTCTTTTATTTACAAGTTCGGCTTGAATTATTGGCATCATAGCATATCCCCCGCCAAAAGTTAAAGCTCCAATTTTAAAAAATGCAAAAAAAAGATCTAATAATTGTTTCATAATTCCTCCCCATAGACCACATAGTTGTGGCAATTTTTAATTAGAATTATTTTCTACTGATACTATAATCTCTATATTTTGATTATTTTCTAGGCCAATTCTGTATAAATGATATGGCAGCGAAAACATGTTGTATCCGTCTTCTTCGTTAGAAATATATACTGTGGCTTGTTTGTCAAATGATGTAGATATAGCGGGTTGATGATCTAGAATATTGAGAAATTGCTCATATACTGAAAGTTCGCTGGTGTGATTGGTGTGTATATCGCCAACGCTAACGCCGGGAGTGAGTGCTAAAAATATGAGCTTCTTTGCGGAATTAATACCAAAACGAATCGAAAAAATTCCGGGACTTTTTAGCTCTTTAACAAGTTTCCTCGTTGTGCGTTCTATTTTGGCGTAGAGAGTTTTTGTTATGTTGGGAGGAATATGGATTAACGTTTTGCCTGTGGAGCCTTCTTCTTCCTCTTCGCAAATTGGATACAATACGATATTCTTTTTGTGATCGACAACGGCAGTGATGCTAAGAATTTGGTGGTAGTGCTCCAATTTTTCTAATATAACTATTGAAGTGCGATGCCTGAGAGGTTGCTTTAATTCTTGGAGCCCCTTGGCGTCTTCTATTTCGAACACATCCACATCGGTATCGTTAATTGAATCATTTTGAGAATATAAATAACATTTTAACGGAAACGTTATTTCGGGATTGCTAAGACCCGCAACAGTGGTAATTAGAAAATGCTCTGGAATATCGATTTTTAGACTAGTTGCAAGTGTTAGCTGATTTTTGCGACTAATTAAATAGAGATATGCGTCAAGTGTTGGATAAATAATGACATTTTTTGGTAATTTATTTTTGATGTTTGTAATTAGATTGGTAATGCAAATTATAGCATCGCATCTAAGTGACAAACGTTCAAGATTTTGTGAATTAAATTCCCCAACTAGGCTATATGTTGCGTAGTCGCTTGAAATATTAAAATTTTCTTGATCGAGTAAAACAGTTTCTATACCTCGCTTTTTTGCTTCTTTGCAAATCATTAAGCTTGTGAGATTTGATCCAATGATACCTATCGTATTAATTTTTTTGTTAGTGTTCATCATAGAATTGCCTTTCTTTAAGTTATTATTAAATTTTAACAAAGATTTGTACAAATTACAAGTAGTTTATTTTTCGCTAAGATACTTTAGAATTGCATCGCACTGTGTATTTATATGTTGCATGGCTAAGTCGGAAGCGAGTGGGACATCATGACTTTGGATGGCCTCTAAAATTTTTCTGTGCTCCGATAAAACGATTGTGCCTTCGCCCTCATATTTTAGATATGCAATTCTATATCGTAAGACTTGCTCTCTAATATTTTGAGACATTTGAATTAAGCGATCGTTTTTTGTGGCACTAAATATAATTTCATGAAACTCGACATCTTTTTGGATCATTTCGTCGATGTTATGCTCAGCAGCAGCAAACTCATATTCTGTGATCACGAGCTGCAGCTTTAAAAAATCGCGCGTATCGGTTCGTTGTGCAGCTAATCCTGCCGCGAGTGATTCTAAGGCGGCACGGACTTCTAAAACATCTTGGATATCTTTGCGTGTGAAGGGGGCAACATATGCGCCTTTGCGAGGAACCATAACGATAAGACCTTCTAATTCTAAACGACGGATGGCTTCGCGGATGGGTGTTCGGCTCACTCCGAGTTTTTCACCAAGCTGAATTTCCATAAGTCTTTGCCCTGGGAGAAGCTCTCCCCAGAGAATTTGATTTCGTATGGTTTGAAAAACAATGTCACGAAGAGGTTGATATTCAAGTTTTTCGTCTTGCATGATTATTTTTCCTTTCTTGTATTTGGTAGATAGGTAGTTGTAACAAAAACTTCTTTTAAATTAAAGCGCGATTTGATGTGTTCACTGGCTAAGATGCAGGTTTCTTTATTATTAAAGACACCAAATACTGTGGGGCCACTGCCGCTCATTAGAGAATTTATCGCACCGCAGGAGAGCATTTCCTGTTTTAGGTTTAAAATTTTGGGGTGGCGTGCTGTAGTCACTGTTTCTAATACGTTATACATATTGTCATAGATCAATTTTTTGTTATGTGTATTGATACCTAATAGTATTTTGGCAGTATCTGGATGTTCTTTGATGGAGTCTACGACTATTTCTCGAAAAACAGATTTTGTTGATACATTGACATTAGGTTTTGCGAGCAAAATGTGAGTTTGTGGAATGGGAGGTAAGATTGTTAATTTTTCTCCGATTCCTTCGGCCAGGGCTGTTCCGCGTAATATACAAAAGGGGACATCGGCCCCTACTTGAACGCCAATTGTCATGAGTTCTTTTTTTGTAAGATGAGTTTTGTATAGTTTGTTTAATCCAACTAAGACTGCTGCAGCATCGGCGCTGCCTCCTCCAAGTCCTGCAGAGATGGGGATTCTTTTTAATATATCGATATACGCTCCTCCGTCGGTTGATGTTTCTTTGAAAAATAGTTGAGCTGCTTTGTAGGCAATATTTTTGTGATTGGTAGGAAGCCACATTTTATTTGTTGAAAGTTTAATAGTTGAATCAATTGTTCTTTTTATAATTACAGTATCATGTAAATTGATGCTCTGCATAACCATTAAAAGCTCGTGATAGCCATTTTCTAGTTTGCCCAAAATGTCGAGTGATATATTTATTTTGGCGAGAGCTTTTAGTCTTATTGTATCCATTATAGCTCCTTTTCTTGTATTGATTTTCATACAATTATACCTCCTCTTTTTCTATTATGTCAATGGGAAGGTTTTTTGTGTGCAGAAAAATAGAGTAAGACTAATTAATTTGGATTTGAAAATATTATTGTTTTAAATATAAAGGTATGCTATAATCGAAATCGAAATATTATTAAGCATTATTGAATAAATTTTGTGGATCAATTTTGGGAGGGTTTATGAAAGCATTTAAAGACATACCAATTAAGAAAAAGTTGTCGAGAATAATATGGGTATTAAGTTTGGGCATGGGATTTTTGAGTTTATTTTCGATTAACCGATATCAGTTTGTTAGAAACGAAATAGATGATTATATGACCACTACATATGCGGCTCAAAATTCTGCAACAAGCATTTACTTATATATAGAAGCTATACAAAAAGCTTATTATAGAATAATTTTAGAAGATGATGCGATCATAGATGCAGAACAAGTAAAAAACATAGAAAGTTTTATGAACCTATTGGAATTAGAAGAAGATGTTATGAATGAGACTTTTATATTAGATGATAGAATGAAAAATGAGTTGTTTGGATTAATGCAAGAATTGGAAGAAATTAGTAATAATGTAATAATTGCTGCGACAGATTATAGTGCAGAAGATACTTATGAATACATGAAACTTACTGTTATTCCTCTTGTAAATGAAATTTTTGAAAGCTTGCAAGATATATTAGAATTAACTCATAGTAAAAATGATGATCTAATGATAAGTATAAAAAATATGATCAATGCTGTAATAGCATTTTTATTTTTGGGATTTTTAGTAGCAACGGCAACGGCAATGAAAGTTTATTTTACAGCTGTTAAAACGATTGTAAATCCTCTTAATAGCATGACTGAAGTGGCTAGGCAAATGGCTCAAGGAAATCTACATCATGATATTACATATACTTCTGAAGATGAAGTGGGTGCTCTGGCGGATGCTATGAAAAATATGACTACAATGTTATTTGGGTATATTACAAAAATAGATAAAGCACTTCAAGCTGTGAAGTCTGGCGATATGACGCAACCAATCAAAAACGAGTTTAAAGGAGACTTTAATAAAATCAAGGAAAATATTAATATTGTTGTAGAAACGCTAAATACAACTTTGTTACAAATTTCACAATCGTCTAAGCAGGTAGAGGAAAAAGCTGGCGTATCTTCTGAAGAGGCGATAACTTTAACTAATTGCGCAGCAACACAGGCTGATACCATGAAAAACTTTGCAGAACAAATGAGAAATCTCTACGATCGAATTATGCATAACATTAAGATTACCAATGAGTCGAATGTACTGGGAGTTAAATTAAAGACTACGGCGACAGATGCGATGGAAGAAATAGGATTGTTGCTAAAGGGGATGGAAGAAATTGTTGCAGCGATTTCGAATGTAGCTAGTTTTATTAGCGTAATCAATAATATTGCGACGCAAACCAACTTGCTTGCGTTGAACGCATCAATAGAGGCCGCGCGTGCTGGAGAGTCGGGAAAAGGATTTACAGTTGTTGCGCAAAATATACGTGAACTGGCTGTTAGAAGCTCGGCTCAGGTTAAGGAAATAGAAGAGGTGATAACAAGCTGTGTAGAAAGCGCGACTTCTGGGAGCAAGATTGCCAATTCGGCGTCGGAAGCATTTAAACAAATTTTGAACCAAATTTCTAGAGCAACAGAGCTAAATGAAGATTTAATAGAAGGTTCGAATGCGCAAAATGAAGTATTAAAATTTATTACGGAGGACCTAAAACAAATTTCGGCAAGTACCAAAGAAACAAAAGAATCAGCAGATGTTACATCGCAATTGAGTAATGATCTATTAACTGAGTCAAAAATATTGGGAACTTTGATGGAAGATTTTAAAATTAATTAATGAGAAGAGGCTGTTTTGGTATATAATACTGAAGCAGCTTTTTTTATTGCATAGAATTTGCAACTCGAATGCAATTTGTATTGCTTTTTTGATGATAAACTGATAATATAAACTGATGTCTAAATATATACTATGGGAGGAATTGAATTGAACAAGCATTTTAAGAAAGTATTGCTTTGCGCAGGAGTAGCAGTTGGCTTGTGTGGTTGTAGCGGAGGAATGAAAGATACATTGACGCTGGGGTGTAGTAATTTTTCAAATTCATTGGATCCTAGTGCATCTCCAAACTCGGCTTGGGGAACTGCTAGATATGGAATAGGAGAAGGACTTTTTAGATTTGATGACACGATGAATGCACAGCCATATTTATGTGATACATATGAAGTGAATGATGAAAAAACTGTTTGGAAGTTTCATATTAGGGATGGAGTAAAATTTTCAAATGGGAAAGAGTTAACCGCGGCGGCAGTAGTGGCAAGTTTTGAATATTTATATGAGCAAGAACGCAATTATAAAGGCACCAATAAGCCGAGCCAATATTTGGAATATACAGACATTGCTGCAGACGATGCGACAAATGTGGTAACGATAGTAACAAAGCGACCATATGCAGATCTTACAAAAGTACTATCACACGTGAACTATATAATTTTGGATACAGAAAGCGATATGGCACTGGCGCCAGTGGGGACTGGACCATATAAAGTTGTGAATAATGAAGTAAGCGTATCTATGGAATTAGAGAGAAATGAACATTATTGGAATGGCGAGGTGCCGTTTGAAAAACTAAATATAATTTATATGGAAGATAGTACGATAAAATCGTTTGCACTACAAGCCAAAGATGTGGACATAGTAGATAGCATTACAACAGCACACGATTTGAAAATGTTGCGAGAGTCTGAAGATTTTAATGTGGCAGAAACAGTGAGTACAAGGACGGCATTTTCGTATATAAACCATGATGGGGTGTTGGGAAATGACACATTACGAGAAGCAGTTTTGCTGGCGGTAGATGATGAAACTATAGCAGAAGTAACATTAGGTGGCGTATATACGGCAGGATGTGCAGTGCTTCCATTAACTCTAGATTATGGATATAACGAATTAATAGACAAAACGCCATTTAATGTAGAGTTGGCAAAAGCAAAATTGGACGAGGCGGGAATAATAGATACAGATGGAGATGGGATTAGAGAATTGGATGGTGAAAATATAAGCATAGATTATATAAGTTACGTGATGAAAAGCTTGGATGTAGTTGCCGAAGCAGTAGCAGCAAATCTAAATGACATAGGAATAGATGTAAAGCTGCGAGTATTGGATTCTGATACGCACTGGAACATGGTAGCAAACAGAGAATTTGATTTAGCGATAAATAGTTGGCTGACAGTTCCAGTAGGAGATCCGGTGGGATTTTTAAAAAATTGGTATGGCAAGAGCGATATAAATTATAGTGGTTATCAAAATAATGAGTACGATATTTTATATGAGGCATTGTTAGAAGAAATAGATATAATGCATCAAAAAACTTTAATCCAAAGATTACAGCAAATATTGATTGACGATTCGGCAACGATGGTGAATGGATATTATGAAAGCAATTTATCAAGCAACGCAAAAATAGAAGGTGTGACCATGCCGATGTCAGAAAGTTTTTGGATTACAGCAGATATTAAACCAGCAGAAAATTAAAAAATGTATTTGGAGTCTCGATTTTATAAAGGATCGAGACTTTTGCCATGAATTGGAGCGAATATTTTTTTAAGAATTTTCAAAAAACTATTGACAGGAGGTTTTTTGTATGATAAAGTATCAAATGTAGTTAGCACTCGCATCAAATGAGTGCTAACAAAAAACTAAAGATGGGAGGCGCAACAGGATGAAGGAAAGAAAGATTCGTATTCTGGAAGCGATTATTCAAGACTATATACAAACAGGCGCACCAGTTGGATCTAGAACACTCTCTAAAAAGTATGATTTAAAACTTAGTTCAGCAACGATAAGAAATGAAATGTCTGACTTAGAAGAGCTTGGTCTAATAACTCAACCTCATGCCTCTGCAGGTCGTATCCCATCAGATAAAGGATATAGGCTTTATGTAGATAGCCTTATGGGCAAGGAGGACTTGAGCCCCGAGCTTAGTAATGTTATCGGAAAAATGTTGCACGACAAAATAAATAATATAGACTCTTTAATAGAAGAGACGGCAAAATTAGTTGCATTAACAACAAACTACGCAACTATTGCGAGCACTTTTTCTATGAATGAGCCAATTGTTAAGAGGGTTCAGATTATGCCGTTAGAGCCCAAAACTATTGCGTGTATCGTTATAACTGATTCAAATTTATTGAAGCATCAGTTGATATTAGCAGATATCGAGGTAACGGACCTATTGGCAAATCAGTTAACAGCAATCTTAAATAAAATCATTGTTGGAATGACTGCAATGAACTTACGACAGTGCAATCTTGATATGATAGACCAAACGTATAAGCCCCTAGTTATAAAAATTATAAATACAGTTATTCAAATATTATCTGAAAAAGATTATAGTCATGTGTTTTCTAGAGGAACTACAAATATATTGGAGTTTCAGGAGTTTAATGATATGCAAAAAGCCAGAGAGCTGTTGGAGCTATTAGATAAGAAACCGTATCTAACTAGTTTGCTATCAAAAAGCGCTACTAATACTGTAAATATCAGTATTGGAGAAGAAAACAACTTGGAGCCTATGAAAGAGTGCAGCGTTATAACAACGACGTATAAAGTGGGCGAATGTACTTTGGGTTCTATAGGAATAATTGGACCAAAGCGAATGAACTATAGTCAGGTGGTAAGTTTATTAGAACAAATTTCGACTCAACTTACAAAGATGTTTGGAAAAGACTTTATATAGGAAGGAATTTTTATGAAGAAAAAGCAAAGAGAGACTGCAGAAGTTGCAGAAGAGCAAGTAGAATCAGCGATTGAAGAGACAGAAGCTGAAGAAATTGAGGCAGAAGTTGAAGAGGCGGTTGAGGACGCAGAAGTGGTTGATAGCAAAGACCAAAATTTGGAAAGACTTCAACGTCTAATGGCTGAATTTGATAATTATAGAAAAAGAACCGAGAAGGAAAAGTCTACTGTTTATGACATGGCAGTGAGCTCGATAGTAACCGATCTGCTAGGAACAGTTGATAACTTTGAGAGAGCCTTAAAGCAAGAATGTAGTGACAAGGAATTTTTTGATGGCGTTTCTATGATTTATAAGCAATTGATTGGAGCCATAGATAAAATTGGGGTTAAGGTTATTGAAACTGAAGGAAAAGAATTTGATCCCAAATATCATAATGCAATTTTTCATGTTGAAGATGAGAACTTGCCTAAAAATTTCATAGTAGAAGAATTACAAAGAGGCTATACTTTTAAGGATAAAGTGCTTAGACACAGTTTAGTTAAAGTGGCAAATTAAATTTTAGTTTGGAAGTATACTATAACTAAAAAATGGTAATAATCTACTCGTAAACTAATAGAAAATAATAATTTATCATATAAAACATTTGGAGGGAATTTATAATGAGTAAAATAATCGGAATCGACTTAGGAACAACAAATTCATGTGTATCAGTTATGGAGGGTGGTAAGCCTGTAGTTATTGTTAATGCAGATGGAGGTAGAACAACTCCTTCAGTTGTTGCATTTACAAAAGATGGTGAGAGACTAGTTGGAGATACGGCAAAGCGTCAAGCAATCACAAATCACGACAGAACAATTGCATCAATCAAACGTTATATGGGAACAAACCACAAAGTTACTATAGATGGTAAAGCTTATTCACCTCAGGAAATTTCAGCTGTTACTCTTCAAAAATTAAAAGCAGATGCAGAGAGTCATTTGGGTGAAAAAATTACTCAGGCAGTTATTACTGTTCCTGCATATTTTACAGATGCGCAACGTCAGGCAACAAAAGATGCCGGCAGAATTGCGGGGCTAGAAGTTGAGAGAATTATAAACGAGCCAACAGCTGCAGCGCTTGCGTATGGCCTAGAAAATGAGCAAGAACAAAAGATTGTGGTTTATGATTTGGGAGGCGGTACTTTTGACGTTTCGATTATAGAAATTGGAGACGGCGTTATCGAAGTATTGGCAACAAGCGGAGACAATCGTCTTGGTGGAGATGACTTTGACCAACGTGTAATTAAGTATTTAGTTGATGAGTTTAAAAAAGTAAATGGAACCGACTTATCTAACGACAAAATGGCAATGCAACGTATAAAAGAAGCCGCAGAACAAGCTAAGAAAGAACTTTCTACAAAAACTACAACTCAAGTACTAATACCGTTTATCACATCTGCAGGTCAAAATTTAGATGTAACACTTTCTCGTGCAAAGTTTGATGAATTAACTCACGATCTTGTTGAAAAAACTATTGGACCAGTAAGAAACGCATTAAAAGATGCGGATCTTAGCGCATCAGAGATTGACAAAGTCTTGCTAGTGGGTGGGTCAACTCGTATCCCAGCAGTACAAGAAGCTGTAAAGAAAATTATAGGTAAAGAGCCATTTAAAGGAATCAACCCAGATGAGTGCGTTGCGATTGGTGCGGCAATTCAAGGTGGAAAGCTTGCTGGAGACGCAGGTGCGGGAGACATTCTTCTATTAGATGTAACACCGCTAACACTAGGAATCGAAACATTAGGAGGCGTGGCGACACCATTAATTCAAAGAAATACAACAATTCCTACTAAGAAGAGCCAGGTGTTCTCAACAGCTGCAGATAATCAAACAGCCGTTGATATTCATGTAGTTCAGGGCGAGCGTCCAATGGCTAATGATAATAAAACTTTGGGTAACTTTAAACTAGATGGAATCTTACCGGCACGTCGTGGAACTCCACAAATCGAAGTAACATTCGATATCGATGCAAATGGAATTGTTAAGGTTGCGGCAAAAGATCTAGGAACAGGAAAAGAACAGCATATCACAATTACTGCAAGTACCAATCTTTCAGAAGACGAAATCAACAGAGCTGTGGAAGAAGCGGAGAGAAATGCAGAATCAGATAAAAAACGAAAAGAAGCAATTGATGCGAAAAATGAAGCAGATAGCATGATCTTTCAAACTGAAAAAGTAATTAATGAAAGTGCTGATAAAATTGATCCGGCTGATAAGGCAGATCTGGATGTGAAACTTGAAGAACTTAAAAAATTAAATGACTCAATTGACATGGCAAATGTAAATGATTCTCAAATTGAGGCACTTAAAACTGCAAAAGACGAGCTCACTCAGATTTTCTATGCAATCTCAGAAAAGATGTATGCGCAACACGAGCCACAAGGTGGTCCTGAAGATTATGCGGGTGCGGATATGAGCGGAAATCCAAACGATGATGTAATCGATGCAGACTTCAAAGAAGAATAACAACTTTACAAAGTCAAAGGGCACTCCTCTTTGGCTTTTAATGCGTTAAAATAAAAAATAATTTAATGGTGGTGAAGTATGGCAACAAAAAAAGATTATTATGATGTGCTTGGTGTGAATAAAAGTTCAACAGAAGCAGAAATTAAAAAAGCATATAGAAAGGTAGCGAAAAAGTATCATCCAGATACTAATCCAGACAACGCAGAAGCGGAGTCAAAGTTTAAGGAAGCTTCAGAAGCGTATGAAGTTTTGAGTGATTCTGATAAAAAAGCTGCCTATGATAGGTTTGGACATAGCGCGTTTGAACAAGGTGCGGGCGGCGGAGCTGGCGGAGGCGGTTTTGGTGGCTTTGGAGATTTTGGCGGCTTTAGTAGTAGTGGCTTTAGCAGTGGTGGGTTCGACTTCGAAGATCTTTTTGGAGACTTATTTGGTGGAGGTAGTAGGCGTTCGTCTAGGCGTGGGCCAAAACCTGGTGCAGATATCGAGCAAACAATTCAGATTACATTTGCGGAAGCTGCTTTTGGAGTGGATAAAGAGATTACAGTGCAAACTTCTGAAACTTGCCCTACCTGTAAAGGAAGCAAAGCGAAGCCAGGAACTCATGCGGAAACTTGCTCGAAGTGTAATGGTACGGGTCAAATCAAAATTACTCAAAGAACGATTCTTGGAAATATGCAAACTACATCAACTTGTGACGTTTGTAGAGGAGAAGGTAAGGTTATTAAGGAGAAGTGTACTACTTGTCGTGGAACAGGTAAAGTTAAGGTATCTAAAAAAGTTACTGTGAACATACCTCCGGGTATTGATACCGGCCAGACTTTGCGTGTAAATGGAAAAGGAGAAGCTGGAGATATTGGGGCACCAGACGGTGATTTATTGCTGACAATATATATTAAGGCACATGAGATATTTAAGCGAGACGGAAATAGTGTAAACATGAGAATGCCGATTAGTTTTAAGCAAGCAGCGCTGGGAGCCGAGGTTTCGGTGCCAACTCTCGATGGAAATGTAAAGCTAGATATTAAGGAAGGAACTCAGACGGGAACCAAGTTTAGACTGCAAGGAAAAGGAATTCCAAGCTTGAGAAATCCAAAGGTACGAGGGGATCAATATGTAGAAGTGTATGTAGAGGTGCCTAAAAATCTTTCGGCAACGCAAAAGGAATTGCTCGAAAAGTTTGATTCTAATACAAAGGATAGCCATCAGCCAGAACAAACAAAGTTTAAGCAAAGGTTAGAAAGATTGTTTAAGAAATGAAGTAAAAAATGATTTTTGGAGAAACGAGAGGGCAGATATGGGGCTCCCTCGTAATTTTTTTGTTAGGAGAAATAGCATATGGATTGTATAGAATTTAAGATAGAAACAACAACTGCAGCGGTGGAAGCGATCAGTTATTTTATTGCAGATACATTGGAGGGCGGAGTGGAGATTTGCGATCCCAAAGATGCCATAAATCAGGACAAGACCCAAACTTGGTATGATTTTATTGATGAAAGTTTACTAGATGCTGACATGAATACAGTTTTTGTGAAAGCATATTTTAATAAAGGAATAAATATAGAAGAATATAAGGAAAAAATTTCAGCTGAGTTAGAACATATAAAAGAGTTTTTGGATGTTGGCGCCGCGCAAATTATTGTGAGCGAAATTCCAGAAGAAAAATGGGCAAACGAGTGGAAGAAGTATTATAAGACTTTTAACATTACAGATAAAATAGTGATCAAACCATCGTGGTTGGCATATGATGTTGCAGGCGATGAAATTGTGATAGAAATGGATCCGGGAATGGCATTTGGCTCGGGCACTCATGAAACTACATCGATGTGTGTTCAGTTATTAGAAAAATATCTAAAAAAAAGCAATAGAGTACTGGATGTAGGCACTGGTAGTGGAATTCTCGGAATTGTTGCCGCAAAACTTGGGGCATCAGTTTTGGGAGTGGATATCGATCCGATGTCGGTTAAAGTTGCTGTAGAAAATGTCGCGATCAATGGTGTTGCAGATAATATGGCGGTTGTGCAAGGAGATTTGCTGGAAGTCGTTGCGGAAAAGGCAGATATTGTCATTTCGAATATAATAGCAGATGTGATAATTGTATTGGCAGCGCAGGTAAGGCAAGTGTTGAAACCGGGTGGAGTGTGGATTGCTTCAGGGATTATTGATGAGAAAAAAGCAGCGGTGCTGAAGGCAGTTGAAAAGCATGGCTGGGAGGTTGTAGAAGTAACAGAAAAAAATGAATGGGTTGCGTTGGCAATGCGTGATGTTAATGCCTAAATATTTTGTAGATAAGTCTAATATAAAAGATGCGACGATCGTGATAGAAGATAGAAATTTTCATCATATTAAAAATGTTATGCGAGCCAAGATAGGTGATCAATTGCAGCATGGCTGGGAGGTTGTAGAAGTAACAGAAAAAAATGAATGGGTTGCGTTGGCAATGCGTGATGTTAATGCCTAAATATTTTGTAGATAAGTCTAATATAAAAGATGCGACGATCGTGATAGAAGATAGAAATTTTCATCATATTAAAAATGTTATGCGAGCCAAGATAGGTGATCAATTGCTTGTGGGTGATAAAGAAAACGGAATGTACAAATGTTTTGTTGCAGAGATTTCGGCAAATTTTATTACTGCAAATATAGTGGAGGTCTTTGCGGCAGATACCGAGCCTGCAGTAGATATAGTATTGTTTGCGCCTCTTATTAAAGGAGACAAGATGGAATGGGTTATTCAAAAAGCAGTGGAAATCGGGATCGCGAAGATTATACCGATATATACGCAACACTGCGTGGTGAAGCTGGAGTCTGAGAAGAAGATTGCCTCGAAAGTTGAAAGGTGGAACAAAATAGCGGAGTCGGCAGCAAAGCAGTCGGGGCGTGGCATAACCGTCGCGGTGGCAGACCCAATGAAATTTGCTGATGCGATGGAGTTTGCTGATGCCGCGCTGGATGTTATTGCAATACCATATGAAAAAGAAGATACGCAAACATTTAAGAAAATGCTAAGAGAAAATCAGTTTACAAGCCTGGGGATTTTTGTTGGGCCAGAGGGAGGGTTTGCAGCAGAAGAGATTGCTATTGCAGAAAAATTCGGAGCAATGGTAGTCACGTTGGGTAAAAGAATTTTGAGAAGTGAGACAGCTAGTATTGTGGCCACCGCGCTAGCTGTCCATGAAACTAATAATTGAGTTGCGCCTTCTTCGGAAGGTTTTTTCTATAAATGACTTTATTTTTGATTTGTTTTAGAGTATAATCTAAGAAAATAATATTTAAAAGGAGTAGCTGATGATACACAAATTTAAGTTTGATGGGCTTAATATTGTAATGGATATAAATAGTGGCGCAATTCATGTTGTTGATGATATTGTTTATGATCTTGTTTTAGAAATACCAAAATTAACCGCTGATGAAATTACGGTTAAGTATGCAGCGATTTATGACGAAAAATATATAAGAGAGGCGATAGATGAGATCAACGAATTAATATCCGAACAAATTCTTTATACCGAGGATACATACGAAAATTTGATTCCAGCTTTTCTTGATAGAAAGCCAATTGTTAAAGCGCTTTGTCTTCATGTTGCCCATGACTGCAATTTAGGCTGCAAATATTGCTTTGCAGGAGAAGGGGAGTATCATGGTCCCAGAGGGCTAATGAGCGTTGAAGTTGGAAAGCGTGCTATTGACTTTTTGATTGAGAGCTCTGGAGTTCGTACTAATTTGGAGGTAGATTTTTTTGGTGGAGAACCGCTGATGAATTTTAAGGTAGTTCGTGAATTGGTTGACTACGCAAACTCTCGTGCAGAACAAACAAATAAGAAATTTAGATTTACTCTTACTACTAATGGGGTGTTATTAAATGATCAGATAATCGATTTTCTCAATGAATATATGGATAATGTGGTTTTGAGCCTCGATGGAAGGCCAGAAATTAATGATCAGATGCGTCCGACCGCAAATGGCAAGGGCAGCTACGATATTATTTTACCAAAATTTAAAAAGCTTGTAGAAAAAAGAGGTGGCAAAAAATATTATATCCGCGGAACATTTACTCACAAAAACCTAGATTTTGCAAAGGATGTGTTGCATATAGCAGAGTTGGGGTTTAATGAAGTTTCTGTGGAGCCTGTTGTTGCACCTAGAAGTAAAGATTATGCGATCAAAGAAGATGATATTGCGTTATTGTGCCAAGAATATGAAATATTAGCAAAAGAAATGCTGAAAAGATATAAACAAGACGGGGAGGTTTTTAATTTCTTTCATTTTAATATAGATCTTACGGGAGGTCCCTGTGTATATAAACGCTTGTCTGGCTGCGGGTCTGGAACAGAGTATTTGGCTGTGACGCCAGAAGGAAATCTATATCCGTGTCATCAGTTTGTGGGTATAGATGAATTTGCGATGGGCAATGTTTGGGACGGAGTGACTAATCTTGATCGCAGAAGTGAGTTTGGATCTTGTAATGTTTATCAAAAAGATGAATGTAAAAAATGTTTTGCAAAATTTTTCTGTAGTGGAGGGTGCGCGGCAAATTCATACAACTTCAATGGCAATATATTGGGGACATATGAGATTGGCTGCCAACTACAAAAAAGTCGCCTCGAAAATGCAATAGGGTTAATTGCAAGCAAACAACAATAGTACCTTGACGAAGCTCTTATAATTAAAAGGTAATGATACTTTATTTAAGGCAAACTACAAAAGAAAGAGAGGATAGTGAGGAGCGATATCCTTGCTGAAAAAATTATGAAATCTATTTTAAAAATAGTAGGCGTAGTTTTTGCAATTATCATAACTGTCTATCTGGCATATTTTGGATTGGGTGAAAGAAATGTATTTTCTTATAATCACATAAACCTAGGATTAGACTTGCGTGGTGGGGTTAGTATTGTTTATGAAGTAGAAGGAGAAACGCCACAAGCATCAGATATGGCAGCAGCAGTTGCGATGATTCAAGTGCGACTCGATAGAGAAAATTATACTGAAGCAGAAGTTGCAATAGAAGGTGATAGGCGAATTCGTGTTAATATTCCTGGAGTAGAAGATCCGCAAGAAGCAATTAACAGCATCGGAGCAACAGCGTTACTCACATTCGAAGATGAAAATGGCAATGTCGTTTTAGAAGGAAAAAATATCAAGAGTGCGGTATTTCAACTCGCTGATATGGGAATGGGAAATGAAGCCGTTGTTGCAATTAAATTAGATGATATAGGAACAGAAGCGTTTAAAAAAGCTACTGAAGAAAACATCGGAAAGCCTATTATAATTAAATTGGATGGAGAAATTATCAGTGCGCCAACAGTAAACGAAGCTATTAGAAACGGTGAGTCTGTGATTTCGGGGTCATTTACAGAGCAGTCAGCAGCTCAGCTAGCAGATCGTATAGAAGCTGGTTCGTTGCCGTTTGCGTTAATTCCGGTATCATCAAGTGGCGTAGGCGCAAAGCTAGGTATGGACGCATTTAACTCAAGTTTACAAGCTGCGGTAGTGGGATTCATTATAGTACTTATCTTTATGGCTTGTGTATATAGATTGAGTGGCATTGTTGCAGATATCGCTCTTACGCTATATGTGTCTTTGGTTGTTATTATATTAAGTTTGATAGAAGCCACGTTGACATTGCCAGGTATTGCGGGAATTATTTTGTCGATTGGTATGGCAGTGGATGCAAATGTTATCATATTTACAAGAATTAAAGAAGAAATTAATTCTGGAAAAACAGTGCGCTCTGCAGTAGACAGCGGATTTAATAAGGCATTGAGTGGAATTGTTGATGGGAATGTTACGACTTTGATAGCGGCGTTTGTTTTATATATGCTAGGGTCTGGAATTATAAAAAGCTTTGCAACAACGCTAGGTATTGGTATCGTACTTTCTATGTTTACAGCTCTTGTCGTTACAAGAATTTTGCTTAGATCATTTGTTGCAGCAGGATTACAAAATCCAGTGTTATATGGAGGAACAAAGCGATGAACTATATACAAAATCGAAAAATCTTTTTTTCAATTTCCTTGATATTGATCGCGATATGCTTTGCGGCTATGGGTATAAATTATGTTGGTGGTAGAGGTTTGTTAAACTATGATATCGAGTTTAGTGGTGGTTCTATTTTGCATTTAGACCTTATGACAGATTTTAATGTAGAAACAGAAATTATGCCACTGGTGATAGAATATTTGGGAGATGATTCAGCGGTAATTCAGTTGGTTCCAGATACGCATCAAATAATGATTACAACTAAGACTACAGATGCGACAATGAGAACAGAATTTGTAAAACAGGTACAGAAAGAATTAAACCTAACAGGAAATATTATTTTGGCGGAAGATTCTGTATCACCAACAATTAGTACAGAGCTTCAAGCAAATGCCATGTATGCGATTGTGTTGGGATCAATTTTGATGTTAATATATATTTGGGTGCGTTTTAAAGACTTTAAATTTGGAGCTGCAGCAGTTGTGGCGCTAGTCCATGATGTTTTGATTATGTTATTCGTATATGCAGTCTTTAGAGTGCCTATTAATAATTCGTTTATAGCGGCAATTCTTACAATTATAGGGTATTCTATCAACGATACAATAATAGTTTTTGATAGAATAAGAGAAAATAGAAGAGTAATTGGTGGTTCAGACGAAGAGGTTATAAATAAAAGTATCAGCCAAACTTTGACACGTTCGATAAATACTTCGATAACAACATTGATAATGGTGGCATTGTTAAACATTTGCGGTACTGCATCTGTTAGGGAATTTGCATTTCCATTAGTAATAGGTGTTATTTCTGGAACGTATTCTTCTATATTTATAGCAAGCCCGGTTTGGTTTGAAATGAGAAAAATTGCAAAGCGAATGAGAAAAAAAGCAACAACATAATAATTTGGAGGACCGAATGTTTAAGAAAATTTTATTAGGTGCATTTGGGGCGATTGTTATTGGAGTAGGTGTGGCGGGTTATATACGGATTAGGCCTGCCACCACTAAGATTGACCCCATTACTTATTTTGGTGAATTTTCGCCGGAATATACAAATATGACTTTTGAAGATGCAAGAATAGATTTATTTGAACCTGCAATCATAAAGAATGGCAAGATTTTTGTGTCTAGTGAATTTGCAAATAAATATGTAGATGACACAGTATTTTATGATCCTAGGGAAGATATTTTAACAGTTACAACGTTAAATGATGTGGCGCGTTATAATATAGATGAAGAAAATGAGGATTTCTTGTTTGAGCAAAATGAAATTTGTTATATATTAGATACATTTTTGGAAGAGAGATTTCCGATTGATTTTGTATTAGGCGAAGATGGCAGAGTGGTTATTGCAAAAGATTTATCTACCGAAAAACAATTAGGAAAAATCACAAAGCGTACCGGAGCTGCAGTGAGAACTCATGCAGACAAAAAACGCTTTATTTTGGACGAAGCAGTATATAAAAGTGAAGTAGAAATATATGGGGAGCTTCTTGATTATTATAGAGTTAGAGATGAAAATGGATTTATAGGATACGTAAAAAAAAGATATATAGAACTCACAGGCGTTAGTGAAACTAAAGATAAAAAGGTTTATGAGCCACATAAAGTTGATCTATTGGATGAGAAAGTGAGACTTGCTTGGGATCAAATGACGGTTTTGGCGGTTAATAATTTTGATCATCCTAGATACAATAATATTCAGGATTTGAATGTACTAGCACCGACTTGGTTTGACTTTAAAGATGAAAATGGAAATCTAAATAGCAGAGCATCTCATGGATATATTAAAGCCGCAAAGGCAGAAGGTATAGAAGTGTGGGCATTATTAAGTCACAATTTTTCAAATCCAGAATTTACATCAAAAATATTAAATAGCACAACCAAACGCCAGCGTGTGATTGACCAACTTGTTGAATATTCATTAGAATATAATTTGGATGGCATAAATATAGATATAGAGAACGTTACTCAAAGTACCAGCGAAGAATGGGTTCAATTTATGAGAGAATTATATCCTCAACTGGGAGAAATCGGAGTTTGTGTATCAGTTGATGTATATATTCCGTCAGAATGGTCAAAATTTTATATGAGAGACAAAATTGCACAGGTTGTAGATTACTTTATTGTAATGGCATACGATGAACATTGGTCGGGATCTGATATAGCAGGGCCAGTCGCTTCTATTGACTGGGTCGAAGAAGGATTGAAGCTAAATTTAGACGAAGTACCAAATGATAAATTGGTTTTGGGTATTCCGTTTTTTAATAGAATATGGGCAGAAAATGGGGACGTTCTGGAAACCCGAGCAATTAGCATGTACGAAGCCAATAGCAGAATAAAGAATGCAGGAGCAAAGCCTACTTATGATGATCTGACAAAACTGAATTATGCAGAATTTGAACAAGATAATAAACTGTACAAAATTTGGTTGGAAGACAAAGACGCAATTAGTAAACGTATAGATCTTATAGAAAAATATGACTTAGCAGGCTATGCGGCTTGGAAATTGGGACTGGAAACTAGCGATGTATGGGCAGAATTATCCAAAATGAGCAAGTGAGTGTAGACAATAAAATTGAGGTGAGAAGATTTTGAATTTTACGAAAACAACGTTTGTTACTTTTTGCTTAGTATTTTTAGTGGCATTCTGTGGATTTTATAAATTCCAGTTGAACGATGATGCAATTACGCAAAATGTTCCGATAGAAGAAACACCTAGTACTGCAGAAAAAATTTTGAATACTCATAGCGTTCCAACAATGAGTGAAATAGATATAAATTTGGATGCGCCGCTACAAGCCGAAGTTCCAGAAGAACCAAAAGAAGTTATTGCAATCGACCCAGGGCATGGAGGATATGACCCTGGGAAAGTTGGATCTTGTAATAATTATGAAAAAGATATAAATCTCAAAATTGCTCTAAAGTTGAGAGACTTTTTAGAAGAGCACAAATATAAAATCGTCCTTACTAGAAGCGAGGACAAAGATCTGGATAGTTTTGATGATAAATTTCACAAACGCGAGGATATGCAAGCAAGGATTAAAACTATCAACGAAAGTGGCGCTGCAATAGTTGTGAGCATCCACCAAAATGCTTTTGCGCAAGAGAAAGCGAAAGGTGCACAAGTGTTTTATTTTAACGATGAAAGTCTGGGAAAAAATCTTGCAGCATCTGTAAAAAATAGCATAAAAGAAATGGCAGACCCAGATAATATAAGAGAAATTAAGCATTCCGAAGAATATTATATATTAAAGAAGAGTAATGTGCCGGGAATTATTGTAGAATGTGGATTTCTTACCAACCCTGAAGAAGAAGCGAAGTTGCTAAGTAATGAGTATCAAACTAAAATGGCACAAGCAATTGGAACCGGTATTATTAATTTTCTAGAAAGTGTATCAGCTGAACAAGCAACAAATTAAGACGATTAGAAAATATAGTAAAAGAGGGGGACCTGACATCTTTGCACCGTCAGTAAACCCTTTTTTTCGTTTAAGGAGAAATTAAATTATTATGGCAAAGTTAAAGAAAGTGCATGTGTGTCAATCATGCGGATATGAATCTGCAAAGTGGATGGGAAAGTGTCCGAGTTGCAATGAATGGGGTTCTCTAGTAGAAGAGAATGTGGAGGAAGTTAGAAAGACAGGAGGAACAAAAAATATTCCGATGAAGCTTGCAGAGATAAAGCTAACTACGGAAGATAGAACAACTACAGGCATAGCGGAGCTGGATCGAGTTCTAGGAGGAGGCATAGTGAAGGGGTCGTTGGTGCTGGTGGGAGGTGATCCAGGAATTGGAAAATCGACCCTATTGCTACAAATATGCCAAACATTGGGAGAGTTAGGAAATACGGTGTTGTATGTTTCGGGAGAAGAATCGTGTACACAGATAAAATTGCGTGCCGAAAGACTGCGAGTGACGACTAGTAATCTATCGTTGGTGAGCGAAACAACCATTGCGAGTGTTCGTGAGCATATACAAACCGTTAAGCCAGATTTGGTGATTATAGACTCGATCCAAACCATGTATGATGAAGAGGTGGGTTCGGCACCAGGAAGCGTGTCGCAGGTAAGACAGGTAACGCATGCATTGATGAACATTGCAAAGGGAAAGGATATCACAATTTTGATTGTGGGGCATGTAACAAAAGAAGGAACACTTGCAGGGCCCAGAGTGTTAGAACATATGGTAGATACGGTGCTGTATTTTGAAGGAGAGCGACATGCGGCATTTAGAATCTTGAGAGCTGTAAAGAATAGATTTGGATCCACAAATGAAATTGGGGTATTTGAGATGGTTGATAAGGGGCTGGTAGAAGTCGCAAATCCGTCGGAGTTGATGCTTTCGGGGAGGCCGTTGGATGCACCCGGGTCGGTTGTGGGATGCTCAATGGAGGGAACGCGCCCCATGCTGGTGGAGGTGCAGTCGCTGGCAAGTTTTACCACATTTGGAATGCCGCGCAGAACTGCAACAGGAATAGATTATAATAGAGTGGTTTTGTTAATTGCAGTGCTAGATAAGCGAGTTGGAATAGATATGTCTAACTATGATGCCTATGTAAATTTGGCAGGAGGAATGAAAATAAATGAGCCGTCGCTGGATTTGGCAATAGTGTTGGCGATCGCATCGAGCTTTAGAAATAAGGTGATGGACCCATATACTGTTGTGTTTGGAGAAGTGGGGTTATCGGGAGAAATAAGAGCTGTTCCGATGCCAGAAAAACGAATTATAGAAGCGAGCAAGCTTGGGTTTAGGCGATGCATTATGCCGGCGGTTAGTAAGGCAAAGCTTCCTCGAATAGCCAATATAGAAATTATAGGAGTGGAAAAAATTGATGATGCATTGAAGTACATGTGATAAAAAGTAGCAATAAGGGTGGCAATTACAAGAAAAATATGGTATAATTGGTATAAATGAAGTCATATTTAAAATTATATAGAAAAGAGACTAAAGATAAATGTTTAGAATAGGCTCAGGTTATGATGTTCATAAATTAGTAGAAGGTAGAGACTTGATTTTGGGAGGAGTGACTATCCCGCATCAGACAGGTTTGCTAGGCCATTCTGATGCAGATGTGCTAGTGCATGCGATAATGGATGCGCTGATTGGAGCTGCGGCAATGGGAGATATAGGAGTACATTTTCCTGATACAGCTGAAAAGTATAAGGGAATAAGCAGTCTTAAATTGTTGGTGAAAACGGGTGATTTGATAGAGCAATCTGGATATAAAATCTCGAATATAGACGCAACGATTATTGCGCAAAAGCCCAAAATGGCACCATATATAGCAGAAATGTGCAAGAATATTGCAGTATCGCTGTCGATCAAACTAGATCAAATTAATATTAAGGCAACAACAGAAGAAGGGCTTGGATTTACAGGAGCAGAAGATGGTATTTCTGCCAACGCAAGTGCCCTAATTTATAGAGAGGATTTTTAAGTTATGCTAAAGGTTTATAATACGCTTACAAAACGCAAAGAGGAGTTTGTACCACTTTCTGAATCAGAGGTCAAGATGTATGTCTGTGGACCCACCGTGTATAATCTAATTCATATAGGTAATGCACGACCTATAATTGTATTCGATGCAGTGAGAAGGTATCTGATAGACAGAGGGTATTCGGTAAACTTTGTTCAAAATTTTACTGATGTGGATGACAAAATCATAAAGAAGGCTAATGAAGAAGGCAAAGATACGATGGAGATTGTGGATTTCTATATAGAAGAAACTCTAAAGGATATGCACAATTTAAATGTTTTGCCAGCAACAGTTAATCCACGTGTTACAAGCGAAATGCCACAAATTATAGCAATGATAGAGACCCTGATCGAGAAAGGCTTCGCTTATGAAGTGGATGGAACAGTGTTCTTTGAAACAGAAAGCTTTGCAGAATATGGCAAGCTGTCAAAAAAAGTGTTGTCAGAGCTTGAAGCAGGTGCTAGAATAGAAGTGGATGATATAAAGAAAAATCCAATGGACTTTGTTTTGTGGAAGCCCAAAAAAGAAGGGGAGCCATATTGGGAAAGTCCTTGGGGAAAAGGTCGCCCGGGGTGGCATATCGAATGTTCTGCAATGAGCAAAAAATATTTGGGAGAGCAAATTGACATTCATGCAGGAGGAGAAGACCTGATATTTCCTCATCATGAAAATGAAATTGCACAAAGTGAAGCCGCGAATGGGAAAAGCTTTACAAAGTATTGGCTTCACAACAGCTTTCTAAATATCGATAACAAAAAGATGTCGAAATCTTTGGGTAACTTTATGTTGTTGCGAGATGTTGGAGAGGCCTTTGGATACGATACGGTGCGATTTTTTATGTTGGCAGCGCACTATAGAAGCCCGCTAAACTTTAGCGATACGCTTATGGAATCGGCAAAGGCAAGTTTGTTGCGTATAAAAAACTGTATGGAGGATCTAAACTTTGCAATTACAAAGGCAGAAGAAGAGCCGATAGATGAAGCGGGCAACGAGCTCATAGCACAAGTGGATGCGTATAAGGCAAGGTTCTATACTGTAATGGATGATGATTTTAATACTGCAGATGCAATAAGCATAATATTTGAATTGGTAAAAACTACCAATACTTATATTAAGAAAGGTAGAAACAAGCGACTATTGCTAATTTTGAAGGAAAATCTGGATCATTTTATTGGTATTTTAGGGCTTTTGTATAAAACAGATGAGGCAAAAGAGTCTATTTCAGATGATGAAGTTTTGGAGTGGATAGCAAAGAGGGTACAAGCAAAGAAATCAAAGGATTTTGCAAAAGCAGATGAAATTCGAGCATTTTTAGAAAGTAATAACATACAAATTAAAGATACAAGAGAAGGTGTTCAGTTTAAACGTGTTTGATAAATTAAACGACATAAACGTAAATCCTAGAGGGTATTCTCCTTTGGCACTCGCATATATAGGAGATGCAGTATATGAGATTGTTGTACGAGATTATATAATAAAGAAGGCAAATGCTCCGGTAAATCAGCTTCATAAGGCAACGAAGCAATATGTAAAAGCAAGTGGGCAAGCAAAAATGTATCACAAGATTAAGGACATACTCACTGCAGAGGAGTTGGCAGTGCTAAAGCGAGGTCGCAACGCTAAAAGTGCATCTTCGCCCAAAAATGGAGACATCCGAGAATATAGACTTGCAACAGGAGTTGAGGCTTTGGTTGGATTTTTGTATCTAAATAACGAAATAGAACGACTAGCAAATATTATGGAAATTGGTATTGCTGAAATCGAAAGGGAAATTTAAATGGAAAATAATGAACAAGAACAAATAGCAGAGCAAGCTGGAGAAAAGAAAGCAAAACCAAGAAGACCGCGCAAGAAACCGGAAAATAATATTGAGGCGGTAGAGACCGATACGTTAGAAAGTGTTATCTTTGGCAGAAACAGTGTGATAGAAGCTATGAAAGCTGGGCGATGTATAGATAAAATTTTGATACAAAAAGGAGATACGGAAGGTTCTATTGTTAAGATTATAAACGATGCGAAGAAAAGCGGAATTGTTGTTCAGGAAGTGGAAAAGGCAAAATTAGATGCATTGACCAATCACGAGAAGCATCAAGGAGTGTTTGCGTATGTGGCAGCGCACAGGTACTATGCTTTAGATGAGATTATGAACGATGCAAAAAGCAAGGCAGAAGATCCGTTTGTATTGATATTGGAGAGTATTCAGGATCCGCAAAATCTGGGTGCGATAATTAGAACGGCATTAAACGCAGGGGTTCATGGGATTATCATTCCGAAGCATAGAGCAGTGGGATTGAGTGCTGCTGTGCAAAAAGCATCTGCAGGAGCCGTAGAGTATATGAAGGTGTGCAAAGTGACTAATATTGCGCAAACTATTGAAACTCTTAAATCTGCAGGAGTTTGGGTTGCCTGTGCCGATATGGATGGAGAAATTATCTATAGAGAAAATTTAAAAGGTCCTATTGGAATTGTAATTGGCAATGAAGGTGGCGGAGTTTCAAAAAATGTAAAGTCAAAGTGTGATTTTGTAGTGAGCATTCCTATGTTTGGCAAAATCCAATCGTTGAATGCCTCTGTTGCAGCGGCCGTAGTTTGTTATGAAGTGGTTCGTCAAAGACGATATTAGTTAAAATATAAAAGGGCAAGGGAACTGTGATGGTTTTCTTGCTACATATTTAAGGAGGGTTTTATGATAGCGTTGGTGAAGAGATTTTTTGGATGCTCAACAATGGTGGATAAGCATCAAGTGGTGGGCGAGATTCCAGAAACACGTCAGGCGTATAAAGATGTTTTTGCATTGGCTTGGCCTAGCGTTGTGGAGAGAGTGCTAGTAAGTATGGTGAGTGCAGTAGATACAATGATGGTTGGAGGATTGGGGCCGCTGGCTATTGCTTCTATAGGCATTACGCAGCAACCTATATTGATATTGCTAGCAATCATATTTTCGCTAAATGTGGGTGTATTATCGATCGTCGCTCGCCGAGTGGGAGAGAAAGATTTTGAAGCTGCCAATAAGGTAGTAAGGCAGTCAATTTTATTGATTATCGTGTTGTCGATAATATTGTCAATCGTTGGAATGATATATTCGGAGACAGTGTTGATTTGGATGGGAGCAACGGCAGATGTATTGCCTGATGCAGTTACATATTTGAGAATAATCTTATGTGGATTTATGTTTAATGCCATAGGAATAAATATTAACTCAGCGCTACGAGGTGCGGGAAACACAAAGGTTTCGATGCGATCAAATATTACAGCAAACCTGGTCAATTTGGTATTAAACTTTATCTTGATAGAAGGGAGATTTGGAGCGCCAGCTTTGGGTGTTGCAGGTGCAGGAATAGCGACTATAATAGGCCAGTCGATTGCCTGCCTAATTTCGTTGTCGGCGTTATTTAACAAAGATGCAGATCTAAAAATTTCGAAGGGTGATAGCTGGAAGCCAGAATTTGGTGTTTTAAAGAACGTTATAAAAATTAGTGGAGGAGCATTTGTTGATCAAATTTGTATGAGACTGGGATTTTTGATGTATGTGAGAATTGTTACATCCTTGGGAATGATGGCATATGCAACGCATCAAATTTGCATTATATTTTCTAATTTCTCATATAGCGTGGGAGAAGGTTTTTCGATCGCGGCATCATCATTGGTGGGAAGAAATCTTGGTGCAAAAAGACCCGATTTGTCAATTATATATGGAAAAATCACAGAAAGAATAGGTCTTGCGGTTTCGCTAATATTATGTGGCATTTACTTTACATTTAGAGAGGAGTTATTTGCGCTATTTACTGAGGATGCGGAAGTGTTGGCCTTAGGCGTTACAGTTATGGTTATTGTTTCTATAGCGAATATTTTTCAGGTGCCACAAACGATTTTGTCGGGAGCCCTACGAGGTGCGGGCGATACGAAGTTTATTGCCAAAGTTGCATTGGTAAGCATTACAATTTTGAGGCCGATATGCACATATATCTATTGCTATCCATTGGGATTAGGATTGATAGGGGCTTGGTTGGCTATGATGACAGATCAATTTATACGATTAATGGCAACATATGTAAGATTTTCAAAAGGCGAATGGGTTAAATTAAGGGTATAAAAAAGATTCAGCCTCTCAGGGTAAAAATAGAGGGGCTGTTTTTATTTATTTGGGCAAAGAATTGATATATAGTTCAATAGCTTTAGACTTATTATCTTGAGATTCGGTGACCTGAATTTTACTTTTATAAACTTCGTATGTATATGCTTTATGCATAAGTCGTTGCATTCCATTTTCGTCGATGCACATTTCGCGTAAATCAAAGAAGTCTTCGCTTTTATTTAATGTCAACCGCAATGCGCAAAATATTGTATAGGCCGATTGGTCTAAAACAGTATAAATCGTTTCCTTATATAGTAACACCAAATTTCGAAAAATTATATGAGACATATTGATTACATCTGCATTAGAGATAAATCCGCCGGTGGCAAGATTGATAGAATCGAGGATATTGTCTTTTGTGGCATTACGCATCTCAGCAGTAGATAAAAAAATGGGCACCAGTGGAACTAGAAGGTTTTTTGCCATAGTGGATAATCCGTTTTTTATTCCCTGAAGATAGTTTTCGATAGGGTTTTGATCTGTAGGGCATAGGTGCTTAAAATTTTCGTATGTGACCATTTCAAAATAGTTACATATTGCGGACTGATTGAGCATACATAGAAATTCCTCATAAACATATTCAATAGCATACTTATATAGAAGAACATGTCCCTTTAGTTTAAATTCCGAATAAGTAGTTAGCCCTTTTGCTTCTAATAATTCCCAAATATATCTATGAAAATAGAACTGAGCATTGATTGCATCAGGATTTGCATAACTACTATAAAAATAGGCAGAAATTTCCTTAAACTCTAATTTTGGCATTTCATCACTACTTTCGTTTTTATTAAATATATGGCTGCTTTAGGCTTGGATATGCCTAATTTCTAAAATTTGCTGTGTATAAAAATTTGCGCATAATATCAAACTACATTATGTAGCAATATAAAAGGAGGAAAATTATGAATAAAACACAAGAGTTTTTAAATGATACGGTGGAAATGGCGAACATAATGACTGAGGACGCTAAAATTGAGATTAAAAAGCAAATTCAAAAGCAGAAACTGAAAAATGATGTAAACAGCTTTAAACAGGAAATGGGAAGTTTTGTTCAAAATATTAAAGAGGCTGTAACGGAAAAAATGCAAAAAGGACAGGAAAAACTATAAAAAGAACAGCTGTATCTAGGGATGCCAAAGAGAATGCTCCGGCACTCCTAGATGTTAATTACTTTAACATAAATGTTGCAGATACGCTGTTTTGTGGACTATATGCGAAGCCAGATTGAAGAGTTTCTAACGCCAGTAAATCGATATTATCGGAGAACAAAAAGCCGTTAGATAGCTCGCCGTTTTGGTTAGTTGCAACAGTTTCATCAACTGCCCAGAAAAAATTATCCATATTAAGGAAATTATGAAAGTGGTATTGGCTACTGGCCGTAGAAAATGGGTCAATAGAAGTGATAGAACTGTTAAAATCTCCGCCCAAAATTATATAATTGCCTAGTGCGTATTCGGCTTTGAGAAATGCTTCTATTATCACTAAAATTTCTGGAAAGTTGCCTAAATCTTGAATTTGAACATTTGCTAGAACCAATTCTGGGCCGGTCTGAGTTTTTAGGCGACTTACTAGCAATGCGTCGTCTGGTGCCGTCATTTCTTTGTGCCAAGGAAAATCCATAGGTAGTTTGACTCGCGAACTTTCGGCTACTTGATATTTAGATAGTGTCATAAGATTTTGGTTAGTGATACCAAAATGACCGTTTATAGGTATTGCTAAGTAGTGGATTTTTAGATTGCTAGCGAATGCATAGCCATAATTTTGTAAAACATTTTTTAGCAAGTGAACTTGATTAGTATGTTGGCTTCTAGTAGAGTATTGATCGATTTCTTGTAGAAAAATAAAATCTGAATTTGCTATTAATAAATCATCAATGGCAAGTGTCATATTATTAATTATATGTTCAATAGGTGGTTCTTTTTGTTCATTAATTCCAGAACCTAAGTTATGCGTGATTATTGTAAAAGGTGTCTGACTTGCTAATGGATTGGATTTTGGATTGTTTAAAGTTTCCACGAATATAACATCTTCAGGATTATATTGAAATGCAGTAAGACTGCTAAAATATAAAATAACAATTACACTGATTATTAACAACACTATTGCTAATCTGTTAAAAGCTTGCCTCATGTATGTCACCCCTTCTTTATATGTTATTATACTCTATTTTATTCGAAAATAGCAATTTTTTATCGCAAAAAAAAGATTACGGAATGTCCGTAACCCAAGGTTAAAATTAATCTATTCTAAAGATTTGTGCACCAAGAGCAGTTAACTTTTTCTCAATATCTTCATATCCACGATCTATATAGCGTACGTTGTCTATTGTTGTAGTGCCTTTTGCGACTAATCCAGCTATAATCATGGCGGCGCCGGCTCTAAGATCTGTTGCAACTAAATTGGCCCCGTAGAGTGTGTCGACACCTTCTATGCTTGCTTTAGTTCCATCTATTGTGATGTTGGCACCCATCTTTCGCAACTCATCTACATATTGAAATCGATTATCAAAAATACTCTCGACTATTGTGCTTACCCCCTGAGCCTGCAAAAGTGATACCAACATTTGAGGTTGTAAATCGGTTGGAAAACCTGGATATGGAAGGGTAATTATTTGTGTTGCAGTAAGTTTTTGTTTCCATATTACTCTAATATAATCGTCGCCTTCTATTAAGGTTACTCCTATTTCTCGAAGCTTAGAAGTTAGCGAATCCATATGCTCGGGGATAATGTTTCTAACGCATATGTCGCCTTTAGTTGCAGCTGCGATAAGCATAAATGTTCCGGCTTCTATTTGATCTGGGACTATATTATAATGTCCTCCATGTAATTTTGATACACCTTTAATACGAATTACGTCTGTTCCAGCGCCGATAATTTTTGCTCCCATTTTATTTAAGAAGTTTGCGACATCTACTATGTGAGGTTCTTTTGCGGCATTTTCTATAGTGGTTGTTCCTTCTGCTAACACGGCGGCTAGCATTATATTGATAGTAGCTCCAACTGATACCATATCTAGGTAAATTCTTGTTCCGATAAGTCGATCAGCGTTTATTTTAATTATATTATCTTCTATTTCAATGTTGGCGCCCAGTGCTCTAAAGCCTTTGATATGTTGATCGATAGGGCGACCTCCAAAATCGCATCCTCCAGGCATCGCAACTTCTGCTTTCTTAAATCTTCCCAGTAGTGCTCCCAAAAGATAGTACGACGCTCTCATTTTGCTAATACATGGCTCTGTTGCCGAGTATTTGTATATTGTTGTTGCGTCTATCTCTAATGTATGGAGATCTAGAAATTTTGTAACTGCTCCCATCGAAATTATCGCTTCGTTGAGAATTGCGACATCATTGATATTAGGTAAATTTTCAATTATGGTAATACCTTCTACTAAAATTGTTGCGGGCAAGATAGCCACGGCCGCGTTTTTTGCACCACTAATTTTTACATCTCCCACTAGGCGTGTGTCACCCTGTATACATAATTTGCTCATCTAAAACACCTTCTTAATTTCTTTATTTTAATCACCCTTTGTGTATTTAGTAAGTTACATTATACCATCAATAAATAAAAATACCAAGATTTATTTGATCTGATTTGTGTAGGCATTAACAAAAAGCGGTTGCCGAAATCCTTCTATCTCTATTTTATACGTCGGAATTGCTTCTTCTGTCAAGAAAAATACACTATTTTGATTTTCGCGTGCATATCCTAAGGTGATATTTTTTATTATGGTATTTGGATTGATAAATTGATGCAAATTAAAAAGAACTTGATCCACTGCATAAATTTCAGCTTCATGAAAAAATTTTTCACTTACTTCACTTAATGTCATAGTACTCATAAATACACCATCATTATTTATTTGCATATATAGATAACTATCAAATACAGGTAAACCACTATATACACTATAATATGTTACGTTGGCACCGTATGATACTAATTCATAAACAATATTTACTGTTTTTCCCAATAAATCGGCAGGAAATTTTTCATAATATTCTTTTGCATATGATAATATTTTTTGTTTTGATAAAAGGTCATCGCTATTTACACTTTTTTCAATAGCAAAATTGCGATAAATAATTTTATAGGTGCTAAAGCTGAGTGTTTCTAAGCCTTTTTTATATACGCGTTGTTGAGAATCGTATTCTGATTTATTTATAACATTTGTAATAGTGACACCCTCTCGTTTTTCACCAAAAAAATTATTAACAATACTATCACGAATGTTGGTAGTAATTCTCTTAGGAATCAAACTTATTTTTGGTTTTGCGCTATGATCTTTAGGAAGATCACTTTCGATGGTAATGTTATCTTGTTCTAAAAATTCGGTTATTCTTTCAATTCTATTTTGGTTTAAAGTATAGTTTTTAATATATTTATTATAATTTCCTACACCTAAAAATAAATTTGTAATAATAAAAATTATTAACAGATAATTTATGGTCTGTTTGTCGTTCATGTTTTATTATGGATAATACCAATCTCCTTTGTATTTTATGCCCCATTTGATATCGAGAGGTGTGTCGGCACCAGTTAGTTCATATACCAATTCTATGTTACTAAATACAGGTCGTTCTATACCAAGTCCTTTCAAGTTGCTATACATTTTATCAATTGGTGTTGAATATCCGGTAATTATATAATTAGGCTCATATGAAAAAATCTCTTCTACGCTATAGCTAAGCCATTGCGCATCTTTAATTACGCGGTCAATCACCCTAACACTCACCATTGCAGGAACGTCTAATATGTGTTTTAAGTTTTCTGATAGAACAACTGTTATATCTTGATATAATACATTAAAATAATAAATATAAGCGCCATTATCAATTTCTATATTACTTAGATATAGTTTATCCTTTATTGTGGGGCTAATCAAATTGTTTGCTTCTATAAACTCTAGCGCTATATTATATCCTTCTAAACGTGTTTGCGGAATCTTTTCTATAACAGGTCGTAAATTTTGGTAGGTGATAAGCCCAGAAGGTGCAATTGTTAAAATATTCTTGTTTTTTTCTGTAAATTCTATGGCACCACCCAAAAGAAGCTGCGTTTCTTTCATAATGGGTTTTTCAAATAGCTGGTCGGCTCTTCCTTCTATTTCTGCAAAATCCATATGCTCCAAAAAGTTTCGAAATAATATTTTTGAATATTCTAGTGGCATCGAGGGGCTGATGTTGGCCAGGAAAACATTTCCTAAAATATGTGGTGCTTTTATATCCTTAATACTAGGTTGATATCTAAGCGAAGTAGATTCTTCGTCATCTGAATTATTAAATAAATAGTATATATTTTCAAATTCCTGAGCTTTTTGAGGTAATTTTAATTCTATATAATATTCGGATGATTCGTTTATAAAAAAAATGCTATCATCTGAAAGAGTTTCGTCTTTTAGTGTTACAAAAATGCTGTCTATCTTATAATTATATTCAAGAGGGATGCTTTTGCCAATAATTTCGTTAATAGTTAGTGGCAGGCTATATTCGTATATGATGCCCCTTTGGTTATATAATTTACTAGTATCTTCTTGCTTATACTCCTGATCCAAAACATCCGGGATATTAAATAGTACTTTTTGTAGCTCCTCAACCATCAATTTATACTCTTGGTTTTTATTGGGAATTTTTAGACCTTTGGTATATAACCCACCTGTATTTAGCCAGATATATTTGGGGGTTATTGGAGTGAGGACGGCTTTGGTTTCGGCTTCAAAAAAAATATGGCTAAGAGGACCCCCCAGCCATAAATAAACAGTTTGAATTATACTAAGTGCGATAAACATACAGAGTAATAGTAGTTTTATATTTTTCATTTTTATTCCCCATGCTCTGGTAGTGGTGGTGGTGTTTCTACTAAATTACCTGGCAAGTCCCCGGGAGTACTTACTATATAATTTTTTATTTTCAATTTATGTTCTTCGGGTTGCCTATATATTTTAGTAACTATAGAGTTTGCTAGGTCAGCTTCAGTTAGTTTATCAAAGCCAGGATCGATTGCTGCTATTGTAGTTGATAGGGTGGGTAAATCTGGATGTGTATATTTTAATACTATGGTGTTGTCCTTTTCTTGTAAACTAAGAAGTTGATTAAAAGTTTGGGTGGCACCTACTGGTTCGAGTTCATATTTTTTGTAAACTTCATTGCCGCTGTAAATTGTAATAGATATTTGTGTTCCGGCACGTGCTTCTCCCATTAAGTTAATTTCCTTCTCAAAAGTAGTAACAAAAGAATCTGCCTGCAGTAATATTATAGGTTGGATTACTCTAACATATTCGTTTGCCATAAATTCTATAGAAGAATCGGTTTCCTTATATTTATTTGAATCCAATATTTGTTGGATTGTTTCCTGTTCTGCTGTTGCAAAAGCTTGGTTATTTACAAGTGTGATAGCACCCAGAATCATTATTCTTGCGATGTATCGATTGATTTTCATCGATTATGTCACCTCCTCTGCTTGTAATTCCTATTATAGCCGTTTTGTATTACGTGGGCATTACTTTGGAATAACTTTTATTTTACAGTTATTCCAAAAAGTCATAGTCTAAATTTAAAGCATTGAAGGTGATGATGACAGTAGTTCCATGACCGAGTGCGCTCTCCATTTTGATGCTCCCGCCATGAAGTTCGACCATTTCTTTTGCGATAGACAATCCAAGACCAGTGCCTCCCATTTTGCGAGAACGAGCTTTGTCGGCTCTATAAAATCGCTCAAAGATTCTTTCGAGGTCTTTTTTACTCATTCCAATTCCTGTATCTTTAACTTTGATCACTACTTGCTGGTCGTTAGAAGATAGATTGATTTTGATTTGTCCGTTATCTTCTGTATATTTTATTGCATTTGACAAAATGTTGTGAAACACCTGACCAATGCGAGCCGGGTCTCCTTCTATCAAATATTCTTTGTTTTTGTTGTAGCTCAGCTTTATCTGGTGATGCTTACATTTTGCTTGTATCGCTTGTGCTCGTATAGTATCCAACAAAAGAGAATAGATATCCATCACTTGTATATTTAGCTGCATTTGCTTGTTGTCTATTTTAGACAGCTCCAGCAGATCATGGACTAGTGTCGTCATTCTATCTGTTTCTTTTTCCATAACTGATAAAAAGTCTAGCGCTGTTTCTTTTTCGTCGATTGCTCCGCTAATTAATGTTTCGGTATATGTTTTTATTGTGGTTAGAGGAGTTCTAAGCTCGTGCGATACGTTGGCTACAAAGTCTTTGCGCATTTGATCAAGCTTTTGCTGACTGGTAACATCTTGCATTACCACTGTTAGCCCTTCTTTTTCTCCGTGACTGCTCTCATATGATGCAAAATGAAAGCTTATAAATTTATCTCCAATATTCATCATAATGCCCTGTTTATATTGTTCGTCATCTTCTAAAATATTGTCAAACGAAATGTCTAATCCAAATTTTGGAAATATAAAATCAAAGCGATGGTCAATTGTGGATTGGCCAATCATATCATAACTAACAGAATTTGCATGAATTAATACGCCCTGCCGATTAAATGCCAATACGCCATCTGCTAAATTTTCTAAAATTCGTTCCAATTTATTTTTCTCGCTAGAAATATCAAGCAATGTTCGTCGAAGTTCTTGAGCCATTTGGTTAAAGCTCATTGTGAGTTGACCTATTTCATCGCTGGATTCGTTTGGAATTTTTTTAAACGCTCCCTCTTGTAGTAATTTAGCGCTTCTGGTTAGGGCCTTAATTGGTTGTGTGATCATTCTGGCAAATATTGCGCTAAATGCTCCGGCCAATGCCAATGCAACAAGTGTTCCCATTCCTAGAGTACTCATAACTGTATCAACGTTTGCGTAAATTTCTGCTGTATCCGAAATAACATATATAATTGCCTTGATTTCTCCTGTTTCGTAATTGCGAATAGGAAGTGCGTGTTCTAATGTACTTTGAGAGTTATGGCCACCATTTGCCAGGTAAATCCAGTTTGATGTGGCCATTTTATGTGTGGAAAGGGTCTCATTCACAACTCCTGCAAATCCATTTTTATGAGTTCCCGGTACATAGTCTCCTCGTTTAAATTGTGTGCCCAATGCAATTTCGACGAATCCTTGATTGTTGAGAATATATATATCTGTTTCTTCGCCTATTGTTGTCAAATTTTGAAGCTTTGAAATAAGCAAATCTCGGTCTTTTATTAGGTCCACATTACCCTCAAAATCCAGTATTTCTTTCACAGAAACAGCAATTCCTTCTGTTTTTATGCGCATCTTATTAAAATATTGCTCTTCTATTTGAAATATAATTACACTGCCGCTTGCTATCATTATAACTAACACAACACTCAAATATATTCCTATGATTTTGCACTGAATTCCAATTTTCATTTTAACCTCTAAAGTAATAGCCAACACCACGCTTGGTTAAGACATATGTTGCCTTGGCAGGATCATCCTCAACTTTTTCACGAAGTCTTCGTACGGTTACATCAACGGTTCTAACATCTCCAAAATATTCAAAGCCCCATACCTTTTCAAGAAGAATTTCTCGAGTGAAAACTTTGCCTTTTTGCATTGCCAAAAATTTTAGTAATTCAAATTCTCTAAGTGTTAAATCAATGATTTTACCAGATTTTGTAACTTCATATTTTTCCAAATTGATTCTCAAGTTGCCTTCTACAATGGTGTTTTCGTCAAGAGGCTCTGGAATGCGTATTTCTTCATGAGAAGTTCCTCGTCTTAGTTGTGCCTTAACTCTGGCAATAAGTTCTCGCATTCCAAAAGGTTTTGTGATATAGTCGTCTGCGCCTAATTCAAGCCCAACAACTTTATCAATTTCTTCTGCTTTTGCAGTAAGCATAATTATAGGCATATTCTTGGTTTTGCGAACCAGCTTGCATACAGAAAGCCCATCCATTTTAGGCATCATAATGTCCAATAGCACGATATCTGGATTGGTTGTCAAAATCATTTCTAATCCTTCTTCTCCATCATAAGCAACTAAAACTTCATAGCCTTCTTTTTCTAAATTATACTTGATAATATCAGAAATAGCTTTTTCGTCTTCTACTACAACTACTTTTGGCATATCATATTTTGCTCCTTTTCTCACGAGTTTTGTTTACTCTTACTCTATATATGTGATAAATTCTCTAGCGTCATTTTTATTTGTAAGTGCCACGTCAATTAAAGGCACGTCAATCGTAACTTCAATGACCGAATTTAAAACAACAACCCCATTTTTTATCTTAGGATTATTCTTTGTAATTTCGTCTCTATTTATTCTAAGACTTTCTGCAATTTCCCACAATGTATCACCTGCTCTAACTTTATATTCCACTTTAGCAGGTACAGATTGCGCTGCTGCAGCAACAAGTTCATCAAAACTCATAAGCGATTTCGTAGTTGTAAAATATGGTTTGGTGGTAAGTTTTGTAACAAACTCAGACGGTTGGTCCGATCCATAGTATTTAATGGTAAGAGCACTAAGAAGATCATCGAGCATTTCGTCAGATTCGATGATTCCTACTAAAGTATCACCAGCATATAGCTCTCGAAACTCTATCATAAATCCGAGATGTTCTCGTAAATAGGTGATAAGATAATTGGAAGTGATTTTGTTGCTATTAAGCATTTTGAATGGGAATATCTTAACCTCGTTCATATATTCTAATTTTACATCGGAATCATATTGTTGCCTCACTTGTGCAAGAACAACTTCTAAACTTTCGTCAAAGACTTCTTTTGATTCTACCACACCAACATTGTGCCCAGCTACTTGTATCATATAGCCGTTTGGAATAATAATTATTATAGCGAATATAACTAATAACGCAATTATAGTATTAAAAATTATTTTATTTCGTTTGCGTTTTGCCTTAACTTCGCTCAGGTAGTTTAACCTTTTTTTCATAATGGTTCCCCTTTTTGGTTTTATTTTAGCAAAAACAGCAGTAACTATCAAGCTTTTTATGCGTCATAAATATTTTATACCTTGATTGGATATAATTATTGCGATAGAATGATGTGGCAAATATTTTGAAAGGGAGATATTGATGCAGATAAATATTATGGCACCAAATTTTGCTATGATAGCAGAGCGATTAAAAGAAAGTTATCCAGAAGTGACTGTTGCTTTTGGAGAAAATAATTTAGAGAATGCAGATATTATGTTTGGAATAGGAAAAATAGAAAGGTTGCCAAATCTACAAAATCTCAAATTTGTTCAGTTGCAGTCTGCTGGGTTTGATTTCTTGTTAGAGCATAAGAATCTAAAGCATATTAAGTTTGCTAGTGCTAGTGGGGCATATAACGATTCGATTTCCGAGCATATGTTGGCAATGAATTTGATTTTATTTAGGCATTTTAATATTCATAGAGATTTTCAAAAAATGGGTGTATGGCAAAAATGGGAAAATATGCCAGCTGTTCGTCTTATCAAATATTCAACAGTGTTGATAATAGGAATGGGTGAAATAGGAGGCGCATATGCGAAGTTGGTAAAATCGATGGGCGCATATGTAATAGGAGTAAGACGTTCTAATCTAGGGAAGCCAGATTATGCAGATGAAGTCTACTTGATTGATAAGTTGGACGATCTTCTTCCGAGAGCGGATGTAGTTGCGATCGCAGCGCCGCTTAATGATGAAACAAAACATTTGATTGATGTTGCGGCCATTGCCAAAATGAAAGACAACGCAATTTTGATAAATATAGCTAGAGGAGCAATAGTGGATACCGAAGCTCTGTGTGATGGATTAGAAAACGGAAAGCTTGCTGGAGCGGCATTGGATGTAACAGATCCCGAGCCACTGCCAGCAGATCACAGACTTTGGGGTATCAAATCTGCTATTATCTCACCTCATTGTGCGGGCGGAGCAGGAAAAACTGGCATACAAGAAGCGATAATAGAAATTTTTTTACAAAACGTAGCTAGATTTATTGCAGGCAAAAAATTAATTAACGAAATTACGATATAATAAAGAGGAATAGATATGAATCAACTAAAAAAATTTATGGCAGAGCTGGTTGCGCAGGGAGTTGCCATAGCATTTTCTGGAGGAGTAGATAGCTCGCTGTTGCTTAAAGTAGCTGCAGAAGAAGGCAAAAAGTTGGGAGTCTTGGTGCATGCGGTAACATTTGAAACAAGCTTGCATCCCAAAGCGGATCTTGAAATTGCGGCAAAAGTTGCAGAAGAAGTTGGGGCAATTCACAAAGTAATATTTATAGATGAGCTCACAAAAGCAGAGATAATAGAAAATCCGATAGACAGATGTTATCATTGTAAAAGATTTTTATTTGAGGAACTGATCGATTATACTGCGAAGCATAATTTAAAATACGCTGTGGATGGCACAAACTTAGATGATCTATCTCAATATCGTCCAGGGATTAGGGCATTAGAAGAGTTGGGGATAATTAGCCCTCTTGCAAAATTAAAAATCGATAAAGCAACAGTAAGAAAATATGCACAGCAAATGGGGTTGAGCGTTTATAATAGGCCGAGTGCACCTTGCTTGGCAACGAGAATTCCATATAATACCAAATTGGATATGAAAGTACTGGAGAAAATTGATATTGCAGAAGCTTTTTTAAAAGATCTAGGGTTTGCCAAGAATCGTGTGAGACTGCATGATAATATCATTCGAATAGAAATAGATTCAACAGATATTAATTCTGCCGTGGCGCATCGTGAAGATATCGTTGCGCGTTTTAAACAGTTGGGGTTTTTGTATATAACGTTAGATTTAGAAGGCTTTAGAAGTGGAAGTATGGATATACATTTGCAGAAAGGATAAATTGGTATCAATGGATATAGGTAAAATTTTGAAAGAAGTAAAGTCTGGTGCTGTTTCTATAGAAGAGGCAGAAAAGGTGTTAAAGCATTTGCCATTTAAAGATATGGGCTTTGCGAGAATCGATCACCACAGAAAGTTGCGGAGCGGATTTGGAGAAGTAATTTTCTGTGAAGGTAAAAGCGATGAGCACCTTGCTAAAATATACAAGCATTTTGTAGCAGAAAAAATAGAAGTACTGGGAACTAGGGCAACTGAAAAACAATATCTTGCAGTGGCACAAGAAGTTGAAGACGTAATATACGAACCAGTCTCTAGAATTTTAAAATTAGAAACGGTAGAGAAAAATCATACAGGAATGGTGGCAGTCTGTACAGGAGGGACAAGTGATATACCGGTTGCAGAAGAAGCTGCGCAAGTTGCAGAGTTTTTTGGAAGCCGAGTATTGCGTGTTTATGATGTGGGAGTTGCAGGTATTCATAGATTATTTTCTAAAATAGAAGAAATTAATAAGGCAAACTGTATAATTGCTGTTGCGGGAATGGAAGGAGCATTGCCTGGCGTATTAGCAGGAATGGTAGATAAGCCTGTGATAGCAGTGCCAACATCAATAGGGTATGGAGCAAACTTTAAAGGGATCTCAGCGTTGTTGACCATGTTAAATTCTTGTGCCGAAGGAATCAGTGTTGTAAATATAGATAACGGATTTGGGGCAGGATATCTAGGTACGCAAATCAATAGATTAATTGTAAATGCGGCAAAATAAAAATATGACGAATGGAGAATTACTATGATATTATACTTTGAATGTTTCAGTGGAATAAGCGGAGATATGAGTGTTGCTAGTTTGTTGGATTTGGGAGCTGATAAGCAAGTGTTGCTTGATGCATTAGATAGCCTCAATATTGATGGATACAAACTGGAAATAGATACCAGTAGCAAATGCGGAATTTTTGGAACTAGCTTTAATGTCGCATTGGCAGACGGAAGGCATCCAGATTATATAGGAGAAAACGATCATTATCACCATGTTTCAGAAGCAGTAGATGAAGATTCTAGCAAAGCCGAAGAAGAGAAGGACACAGAAGTAGAAGAGACACAAAATAATAAGTCAGAAAAACACAACCATGGTCACCATACGCATCGTAACCTAGCGGATATCACAAAAATCATTGATGAAAGTGGAATAACAGAGAACGCAAAAACTATTGCAAAATCGATATTTGGCTTTATTGCTAGAGCCGAAGCAAAAGCGCATAACAAAACGATGAACGAAATACATTTTCATGAAGTAGGGGCAGTGGACTCTATAGTGGATGTAGTAAGCGTGGCGGTATGTATAGATAATATAGGCATAAGCAAAATAGCAGCATCAACAGTTTATGAAGGGACAGGATTTGTGCAATGTGCACATGGAATTATGCCAGTGCCAGTACCTGCAGTAGTGAATATATTTCAGGAAAGTGGTCTAAATATGAGAATCACAGAAACAAGAAGTGAAATGGTAACACCAACTGGCGCAGCCGTGCTTGCAGCATTGGTAAATATTGATGAACTTCCAAATGATTTTAAAATTGTAAAAACAGGAATTGGTGTGGGTCAAAAGGATTTTCCAAATGCCAATATTCTTAGAACAATGTTAATAGAAGAAACTAAAAAAAAAGCTGTGTAGATAGTCTATGGATGCTAGAAACAAATATAGATGATAGCACGAGTGAAAATCTCGGCTTTGTTCTTGAACAATTGTTTGAACTAGGAATTAATGATGCATATTTTACGTCTATACAAATGAAAAAAAATAGACCAGCTATAAAACTTAGTGTCCTTTGTAAACTTGAAAAGATAGAGCAAGTCGAGAATTTTGTGTTTAAACATTTATCAACAATAGGCATTAGAAAATATAAAGTTGATAGAACCATTTTGAAAAGAGAAATAAAGAAGGTGAAGTCAAGTTTTGGTAGATGTAGAGTTAAAGTTGTGACGCACCAAAATGAGACATATGTATACCCTGAATATGAAGATGTTAAAAAAATTTCGCTAAAGTATGATCTTTCTTTTAACGAAGTATATAATAGAATAAAAAATGAAATAAAAATATAATAAAAAAAGTACAATGAACTCTGGTATGAATATGTGCTGGAGTTAGCCTTTTTGGATATATTTAAAAAATAATTGGAAAAATATAGACGTTTTTTTGAAAAATGTGATATAATTAAAGAAAAAAATATATAATTATATTAATAACAATGAAAGGAAGTGTCTATATGATAAAAACATCGCCTGTATCAGAAGTAAAGAAAAAAAAACAAGAACAAATGCAAATTCAAGAAAAAATCAGTAAGTTAAGAATACAAAAAATGCGACAAGAACAAATTAAAGATAGTATACAAGAATGGAAAGATGTAATTACATCAAGTACTAAAGTAAAATTAGAAATTTCAGACAGCAAGGTGAGTTATGTATCAACTATATCTTCCTGGGAAGAAAAGCAAATAATTATTGCATTGCCACAAGAAAAACCATTAGATACTAATCATATGTATGTTATTCAATTTAAAGTTGGAGAGTCGTTGTTATTAGCTAATGTGAATGCAACAAATAAAATTTTAAAATACCCAAATGTATTTTATGTATTAGAACTAATTTCGCCCATACATAAAAAACAATCTAGACAACATTTTAGATTAGAAGCAAAAATTGAACTAATGATATATTTGCCAGAACCCGATATTAGAGATGAATATTTTGAAGAATCGGAGCTGATGTTGAGCGTTATGACAATGGATATATCGGCCGGAGGAGTTAAATTTGCAACTAATAAAATAATAGAAGATGATACAATAATCGATATAGATTTTATATTATTAAATAATCAATACCATTTAAAAGGAAGGGTTTTAACTCACTTTGAAGAAAGTAAAGAAAAAGATACTGTATATAGAGTAGCATTTATTAATGTAGAATATCGTAAACAAGAAAAGTTAATATATGATATTTTATTGTATCAACGACAGACCTTAAGTAAAATTGCTAGAAATGATAATAAATTATCGAAATCTCAAGTTAAAAGTAAATTTAAAAGATAATAAAGGAGAGAGATTATGAGAAGCGTACCAACTATAAGGTTAAAAGAAGATAGTGAGCTAGCATTAGATGTATTGGGTGAAACAGGTGAAATGATATTTCCTCGTGGGACTAGGCTTACTAAAGCACAGTTAGGAAAATTGAAGGACGAAAAAGTAGCGTCTGTCTATATTACAGATGAATATTGTTTTACAGCGGCTAATCCTAAGTATATTGCTGATTCTGGGCATATGATGAACAAAATTGCAACGCTCAAAAAAATGATTGCGATTACAGCTGTTGGACTAGCTACTAATGAAGCTTTGATTGGAACAATAGAACTTGTTAATGAGATTGTGCAATACTACTATACAAATAGGAATGAATTGGATATAGTATATGAGGATGCAAAAATAGAAGGAAACGCAACAGAAGAAAAAATAGTGTATATCGCTATGATAAGTACTTTGTTTGCGCTAAAATTAGGACTAAACCCGAGAGCAACTGCAGCGGTGTGTTTGGCGGCATTGCTAAAAGATGTTTCGCTTGTAACGCCGAATATTAAGTGGATTAGTGGAGAAAATAATAAACATCATCCCAAAAAATCGTATGAGTATTTAAAAGAAAAATACAATCTTCCTGAGGATGTTTTGGGTATAATATTGGCTCACGAAGAATTATATGATGGCTCTGGATATCCAAATCGGTTGAAGGGTGAAACTATTCCAAAAGGAGCTCGAATTATTTCCATAATAGAATCGTATTACAATATAAAGCAGCAACTAAAAGAACATTGCTTAACTTTGGAAGCCGATTTTGTTAAGAAGACATTGTCATTAGATCCACATTATTTAGAAATCTTTAGAGAAAATACCAATGTATATGAACCAGACACTTTGGTGGAGCTAACCAGTGGAGACATTGCAGTTGTAACAGAAGAAAGTTCTGTAAATATTTTTCAGCCTAATGTGAGAATAGTTAAAAGTGTAAATTATCCAAAGGACTCAGAGATATGTCTAGCAAAAATGTTTAATGTTAATATACAAAAAATTGTATTTTATGTAGAGTAAGTTATTTCTTTTAATTATACTGTTCAAACTTTAAGTGGATAGTTTGTTGACACAGATTTTTCGAGTAATGAAAAGAAGTTTACAGAAAGCTCTTTATGAGGTATACTAACATGAGCTGATATTGAGGATTAAAAACAGTAGAACAAATTTCCCTTAATTTACTAATTATAAATAAGATTTTAAAGGAGGAGCCAGATGCCTGAACAATATAATAATGGGACATTAGAAGAAGTAATGATATTGAAAATTGATTACAATGGTACAATTGTTGCAGCGAATGAATATGCTCAAAAACGATTAGGGTTAAACGACAAAGAGGACCAATTTCGAGATATAATCTTGTATAAAAATGTGGAGAGCGTAGATACTGTTTGGAAAAAGATAAGAGATACAAACAACAAGAGTAGTATAGATATGACATTTAAATCAAGAGATGAAGAACTGATCTATACGGTATGTACAATTGAAAAAAATACAAATAAACAAGAAATAGAATTATCAGCTATAGATATTAAAAAATATGATCTAATTCAGAAAAATAATAGATATACAAAAAAATTACATTCAAATGTATCTGATTTAGAGAAAGCCTTGAATAAAAAATATCGAGAATTAAGTACAGCCATAGAAATAGAAAATTTTTATATAGAAGATGACACTCCAACTGTGTTGTACAAGTTAAACATAAAAACAGGTGCGATAGAAAAGTCTCAAGCCTCTACAAAAATTCGTGAATTATTAAATCAAAATGCATTTTTTTTAGAAAATCACAAGAATATTGATATTTTCTCTTATTCAAAAATATGTAGTTATCATGAAGAAGCTCTAAAAACTAATAAATTTGAATATAGTATGGAAATTCGATATAACCATTCAATTCGTGGAAATATTTGGATATATTTGATGGTAAAATACTTTAGACCTGCAAATAGTGATCTGATGAACATTCTTGTAACAATGGTTGATATAAATGAAGAAAAAAATAGTGAAGAACAGTCTATGAGCTTGCTATATGATCCAGTGACAGGAAGTCCGAATAAAAATTTCTTCATTAGATATTTCAATGAGCACAAAGATACCAAGTTAGCGTTTATTTATTTAGATGCAGATAATTTTAAATCGATAAATGATTCATTTGGGAGAGCTTTTGGTGATGCCGTTCTAAATGAAATAATAAAGAGAGTTAATGGTATAAAACATGATAAATTTATTATAGGTAGATGTTTTGCAGATGAATTTTTAATAGTAATAGAAGATTTTGAAGATGAAAATGAAATCAACGATTTTATGATGGTTCTGTCACAAATATTTGATGAGCCATTTACTAATTCGGGAGTAAGCTTTGGTGTATCTTATAGTGCGGGAATCTCTGTTTATCCAAAAGATGGGAAAAATTTTGAAGATATATTAAATAATGCTGATATTGCTATGCATCGAGTAAAAGCAGAAGGCAAGCGTAACTTTGTTTTTTATAACCCATCGTTTAAACAAACAGTACTTGAAAAAATGTATATGGAAAGTGATCTTAGAGAAGGTATAAAAAATAACGAATTTTCTTTGTATTATCAGCCTCAGGTAGACATGCTAACAAATAAAGTGCGTGGATTTGAAGCCTTAATTAGATGGCTTAAGCCAGATGGAAGAATTATTCCGCCATTTAAATTTATTACAAGTGCAGAAGAAACAGGGCTTATGATTCCTATGGGAGCTTGGATTATTGAAGAAGCTTGTAAATTTATTAATAAATTAAGAGATGCGGGATATGAAAACGTTCATGTTGCCGTTAATATTTCTGCTGTGCAAATTACTCAAAAGAGCTTTGTTCCAGAATTGCGTGAAATAGTAGAGCGGACTAAAGTGAATACCAAGCAACTGCATATAGAAATTACAGAGACTATATTGATGAAAGATATAAAAACTAATACTGCAAAGATTAGAAAATTGCAAGACATGGGGATTATAATCGCTTTGGATGATTTTGGAACGGGATATTCGTCTTTAACTTATCTCAAGCAGCTGCCAATTGATGTGTTAAAAATTGAAAAAAGTTTTGTAGATGATATTGGTACCGGAAGAAAAAATCTTGTAGGACCAATAATAAATTTGGGACATGAATTGGATCTGGAGGTTGTGGCAGAAGGAGTAGAAGAGCGTGAGCAGTTAGATTATTTGCTATCTTATAATTGCGATATACTGCAAGGATATATTGTTAGCAAACCAATGCCAGAAGATGAAGTTATGGCGTTTTTGGAAAGTGAATATGCGCCAGAAAAAACTAAGAAATAAAAAATAGCGTAGTGAATGGTGCAGTGCACTGTTCGACTACCTACAAAATAATACTAAAAGGGGGAATTTTGTAATGAAAAATTATACAGAAAATGAAATTGAAAAAAGTATTTATACGTATCAGTCTGTAATCTTATTAGATCCCAATATGCGTATAAAATTAATTGATGAGAACACTACTTATGGTGTTAAACTTGCAAACTGGCAAGAAAACAATTTGCTGCTAGAACTTCGTCAAACCAATATCAATCTTAACTTGTCTAAAAAGCATACTATTAATATGCTAACAAGCCATTCTACTTTTGTTGCGAATGTTTCGATTGTAAAAAAGATTCCGCAAGACAAATCTACTTTTTATATGGCACAAATTATTTCGCCTATTCATCAAAAAAGACAGAGAAACCATTTTAGGCAAGAGGCAACGGTGCCGGTAACATTGATTGTTATTGCAGAAAAAAATTCTAAGGTTAAGCCGCCACCACCAATCAAAGGTATTACTATTGATATCTCTGCAGGTGGATTGAAGTTTACTAGTATAACAAAAATTGTTCCTCCATTAAATGTATACATAAACTTTAGTTTTCATAATCTGCGTCTTACTCTAAAGGGAAGAATTTTGGAACACTTCGAGGAAGTTGATACGCATCAATTTATATATAGAGTGGCGTTTAAAGATATTGATACAGAAACACAGCAGAAATTAGAGAAAAATATTTTGGAATATGGCTCATCAAGGCGTTATAAGTGAAACTATTGCTATGTCATAAGAGCTATAAACATACAAAGAACTGTTTTATAGTTTTGCCGCAACGTTTTTACTTGCTGCAAAAACAACAAGGAGCAGCATCAATTTATATATAGAGTGGCGTTTAAAGATATTGATACAGAAACACAGCAGAAATTAGAGAAAAATATTTTGGAATATGGCTCATCAAGGCGTTATAAGTGAAACTATTGCTATGTCATAAGAGCTATAAACATACAAAGAACTGTTTTATAGTTTTGCCGCAACGTTTTTACTTGCTGCAAAAACAACAAGGAGCAGTTTATTCCTTGCATTTGCAGCAAATATAAATTTGTTTATAACTTAATTTTGCATGATATAATTGATAAATGTTTTTGCAGCATCCATTCTTTCACTGTTTTATCTTTGTATTGCTCCATCTCTTGGGCACTAAATATAGTATTGAGATCTATATACATACCTGTTCCGATCATTGTGAGATATGTAAATGTGTCTGCAGCAAATGCGTCGATAGCCCTTGATGCTATTAGTCCAATTAATTTTTGCTGCGCTGCTACATAGTTCATATCTTGATGCTCGTGGTCCAAAAGCGTTGTAGCATCAAAATCGAAGTCATATTCGTCTGTTGATAATCCAAAATATTCCGCAATATCAGAAACAAATTGATCTGTTACATCTTCGATTTCAAAAGCATTTATCATTGTTACGTTAACCGCGACGGGAAGTTGTGTAACAAAATTGTAGATTAAGCTTCCAAATATCCAAACTACAGCAACTGTAGTGAGTACATGAACTTTGTAGTAATACCAGTAATAATCTACTTTTACTTTAAAAGGAGCAGTTTTGATTTGTGCTCGTGCTTCTTTAAACTCATCCATTACCATGATAACACCTCATCTTTTCTTTTCTTTTGTTCTTATTATATCAAAAACATTTATAAAAATCTAGAATCTCGTTTTATTTGTTAATTATTCGTAATAATGATGTTGCGAGTTGAGCCCAGGTTACATTAGAATCGGGGTTGTATTTTGTTGGAATGATTCCTAATTCAAAAAGTCTATTGATTGCTTCCTGTCCCATAGTCTCTGTCTCTATTTTAAGATTGAGATATTCTGCAACTCCATTATATATGCTGATTGCTATTTTATCTAAAAAAGCATCGTTTGATAAAAGTGCTTCTTCTTCTGGATTGGATACAAATCCTATCTCAACTAAAATGGCAGGCATCTTGGTTTCTCGCAATACTGAAAAATTGCCAACTTTAACCCCTCTGTCGTTAAATCCTGTTGCCGCTATAAGATGTTTTTGAACATCTTGTGCAAGTGGATAGCTTTTGCCTACTTTAGAATAGACATAAGTTTCTATACCTCTTGCAGTGTTGTTAGTTGCTGAATTTGCGTGTACGCTGATAAAATATTCTGCTCCTTTGTTGTTTGCCAATGTGCTTCTTTCCATTAATGTAAGATACGTATCACTGTTTCTTGTTAGCAATGCTTCGATACCGGCCAAAGCTAAAAGTTCGGCAAGTTTTCTTGCTACTTTTAATACGACATTCTTTTCATACAGACCGCTATGCCCAACGGCGCCAGAGTCGTTTCCTCCATGCCCCGCGTCTACTACTATTAACATAATGATTCACCCTCCTATACTTTTTAATATATAGTATGCGTAATGGGACAAAATTGTTAATAAAAATTGAAAATATTTTGCTGTTATCGATAAATATAGTCGCAGAATATATAATATGAAGTATAAGAGTAAAGTTGTATAATTTGGTTTTGCGATAATTGTTAGTTGACTTATTTAGCGAGGCATAGTAGTATTTATGAATAAAATATTACGAAGGGTGTGGAGTATGGATAAGAAAGCTAGAAGAATTGGGATGTCTGTATTTGGAATAGTTTTGGTGGGAGTTGCAGTGGGAATGTTTAAGAGGGCGGCATTTGGAATAGATCCATACCAGACTTTTATGTCGGGGCTTAACGCTATCATTCCCATAAGTTTTGGAACATTGTTTACCTTAGTAAGTGTCGTATTTTTTGTCTTTGTTGCTGTTGTTGACAGGCGATATATAGGCATCACAACTTTTGTAAATTGGTTTTTGCTAGGATACATAATCGAATTTAGTCATGCTGCGCTATTGAGTGCTTTTCCGGAAATGAGTGTATTGGCAAGAGTTATATTACTGGTGGCTGCTATAGTTTTGCTCTGCTTTGCAACGTCGTTTTACTTTGTGTCAAATCTTGGTGTTTCTGTATATGATGCGACAGCGTTGATCATGGCAAACAAATGGAAGCTGATGCCTTTTAAATATTGCAGAATAGCAACGGATTTGGTATGCGTAATGGTTGGGCTTGCGTGCTTTGCTATTGCTAATCAATCGTGGTCCCAAATCTTAGGCGCGGTGAACGTAGGAACGGTTATTACGGCATTTTGTATGGGACCGTTGGTCGACTTCTTTGTTAAAACTTGTGCGAAGCCATTTTTAGAGCGAAAGTAAAGATCTTATGATCTAGCGATTTTCTTATTGAACATTACAGTGGTTGTAATAAGAAGAATAGCCAACGCGGCTGTATAAATTGGATAAAGCTCCACTCCAATTTCGGTTGCTAAAACTCCAAACAGAGCTGGCATCAAGAGTAACCCTGTATATGCTCCGGCCATTTCTAATCCGATAATTGCTTGAGAATATTGCGCTCCAAAGTTGTCTGGTGTAGAGTGAATTATAGAAGGATAGATAGGTGCGCATCCTAAGCCGATCAGCAGTAGACCAGCAAGTGTCGTTGCATTAAAGAATAGCATAACGCAGCCAAGGGCAATGACAGATTCTCCCAATAAGATCATTTTTTGGTCGCCAAATTTATTTGCTATAAAGCCGCTAGCAAATCGTCCTGCAGTAATCCCGATAAAAAAGTATGATGTAAATCGGGCTGCGACGTCGGCATCGATGCCTTTTGCATAAACAAAGTAACTGCTAGCCCATGCACCCACTGTTGCCTCGATTGCGCAATAACAAAAGAAATTCATAAGGATTAATTTGACACCTTTGATTTGTAATAACTGACTAATCTTAAATGATTCTCTATTTTCTGTGGCTGATGCGACAGCGCCATTTCTCGTAGCCACTTTTTTAAATAGCGGCATGGCGGTTAACACGACAAAAAGTATGGCTACTTGTAATGCGGCAACTGTGGCATAGCCTTGTCGATAGTCAGATGTATTGGCAAGCGAAATACTCATTATGTATGGACTAATAGATACTCCAACTCCCCAAAAGCAGTGTAGCCAACTCATATGGGAAGATTTATAATGTAAGGCAACAAAGTTGTTAACTGCAGCGTCGATGGCACCTGCTGCTAACCCATAAGGTAGTGAAATTAGACATAGCACCCAAAACGAGTCGACAACCGCATAGGCCGCAATCGATATTGCAGAAAGTAACACGCTTGCTGCAACAACACGTCCTACACCAAATTTATTTGTGAGCCAGTCGGAATATAAGCTAGATATTATGGTGCCAAATGATGTAATGACACTGAGTATGCTCATATATGATATTAAGACATCGAAATTCAGTTGCATTATTGGCCAAGCCGTTCCAAGAAGCGAATCTGGCAGCCCTAGACTTATAAATACCAAATACAAAATTGCTAATAACGAAAAATACATGTGCTCCTCCTTAATTTGTACATAAAAAATAACCTTCTAGCTAGATTATTCTGGCACAGAAGGTTATATTACAAAATTATTTAACAATTACTCCGTCGAGATCCCAAAGGTCTTCCCAATCATTTGCGCCTTCCCAAAGGAATACTTGCCCCTTAATAAGACGATTGTTTTTGTCTAGGCCTTCGATAGTTTTCATTTCTGCTTCTGTGAGCGGATCTTCGGTGATACATTTTAGGTTGCTAGTGTAGAATGCTTCTTCTGTTGCAAAAGGAATAGGCACTTGCCCACGTTGCGCAGCCCATTTTAAACACACTACAGCTGGATGGATGTTGTGAGCCTTTGCGATTGCTTGGATTTCTGGCTCGTTGATGTCTGTAATATCTGTTGCAGTGGTATCTCTTTCCGGACGCTCTGGAGATCCGATAGGGCAAAATGCAATTGGAAGAATATCTTGCCCTCTGAGATAGTTGAACAAAGCTGGCTGCGGGAAGCATGGGTGCAGCTCCATCTCGATTGCTACTGGCTTGATTCTACACAAAGGCAATACTGCTTTGAGTTTAGGAATTGTCATGTTACTCATACCAATAGATTTTACAAGACCCATATCCACTAATTTTTCACATTGCTGCCAGGTTTTCATAAATTCCTCGACGCTAAACGGTTTTGAATCTGGATTTCTAGAGTCTACATCGCAACCAGGCGCGTGATAGTTAGGGAAAGGCCAGTGGATAAAGAATAAGTCGATATACTCAAGCTGTAAGTCTTTTAGACTCTTGGCGCAAGAAACTAAAACATCGCCCGCACCGTGCATGTCATTCCAAACTTTGCTTGTGATAAATAGATCTTTGCGTCGAACAAGGCCCTCTTCTATTGCTTCGGTGAAAACTTTGCCAATTTCAGTCTCGTTATGATAGCAAGCAGCACAGTCGAAAAGTCTGTATCCAACCTTGATTGCGCCTTTAACTGCAGCAGATACTTGCTCGCTGTTATATCTATCTGAGCCAAATGTCCCCATTCCAATTGCCGGGATTTCTAATCCGTTGTTTAAAGTTCTCTTTGGTATAAGATTTTGTGAAATTACTTCCATTCTTATTAACTCTCCTTTAATTTTAATTTTTTAGTCGTTGATTAACAATACTTTGCCCTTAACTCTTCCGGGCTCTTTAAAAAGCATAAACGCTTCTTGGGCCAAAGACATCGGCATTTTTTCTGCAATAAAAGCAGGGTCAAATTTGAGCTGGCCAGTCTTAAAGTAATGGGCGGTTAAATCCCATTCTTTTCCAGGATATGGTGCGCTATATGACATCCAAGAGCCTGTAAGCTTAAATTCTTTGCGGTTCATATTTTCCCACATTTTAGGAGTGAATGTCAAATCCACATGTGGAGTACCTATAAAACAAACGTTTGCTTTGTTACTAGCAAGTTCGAATGCTAAATGCATTGTTGTAGTTTGCCCGGCAGTTTCAAAAACATATTTAAAGCCCTTGCCATCCGTAAATTCAGAAACGTCGTCCATAAATCCTTCTTTGAGAGTGTTGAAAGTTTTTGTAGCGCCCATCCTCTTGGCAAGTGCAAGCCTCTCGTCGCTTATATCAAATACTACAACTTCTGCAGCACCAAAGATTTTTGCCCATTGCATAGTGAAAATGCCGATGGTTCCGCCGCCGAGTATGGCAACCTTGGCTCCGCCTTGATAATCGTTTAAAAACAGCCCATGCAAAGCAACAGTGGACGGCTCAAACATTGCCCCTTGTTCGTATGGAATACTCGAGTCAAATGGTACAGCATTTCGCTCGGGGATTACGACATACTCTGCGTTGCTTCCCTGCTCTCGAGAGCCGATAAAACTATATTTCTTGCAAAGTGAGTAGTTGCCTTGCTGGCAGTCTTCGCAGGATAGGCAGGGCAAGAGTGGTGCGCCAGAAACTCGGTCGCCAACCTTAACTTTGCTAACGCCTTCGCCTATTTCCACAACATCTCCCGAAAATTCATGCCCCAAAACGATAGGATAGAAATGAACCCCATTGTGAAGTACACGAGGAATGTCCGATCCGCATATGCCAGATGCCTTAATTTTAATTTTAACCATACCAGCCGATACTTCTGGTTCTGGATAATCTAGATACTCAACAACTTCATTTGCAGTAACGACAGCTGCTTTCATATTAACACCCTTTCTTATCATCAATTCTCTTGCGGTTGCATCATGTCTTCTAATAGATCATACAACTTGAGATATTTTTTATAGCCCTGCCCATAGGTTAGCTGGTTATCTTTGTTAGCAGTATGCATCCTCTTAATTGTGACACATCTTCGCACTGCATCTTCAAAACTATCATAGATACCAACTCCGACTCCAGCCAAAATAGCAGCGCCAAGAGGAGTCGCCTCATCTGATGCGGGCACAATGATGTCCTTGCCGGTTACATCCGATTTGATTTGTGTCCACAGTAGCGAGTTTGCAGAGCCACCGGTGGCAACGAGTTCTTTAACCGATGCGCCCGCGTCTTTTGCAATGTCGAGATTATGCTTTAGCGAATATGCGACACCCTCCATAGAAGAGCGAACCATATGCCCTCTTGTTTTGCTAAAGTCTAGACCGTAGTATACACCTTTTGCGCATGGATTCCAAATGGGTGAACGCTCGCCTGCCATATAAGGGAGAAAGGTTACGCCATCTGATCCAGCTGGAACTGCTGCAGCAATTTCGTTGAGATAGTCAAATGAGCTAAGCCCGCGTTCTTTTGCAGTGCCACGGTCACCCAACTCTCGCTCCACCCATCGCATAACTCCGCCACCACCAGTTGTGCCGCCTTGCAATAACCATTTGCCTGGTACGACGTGATTGCTCAAGATCAGCCTTGAATCTGCTTTATACGTATCAATACATATGCTCATTCCGCCAGCTTGCCCACCTTGCTCTTGGGTTTGGCCATTGTGAATAACCCCAACTCCAAGCGTGGCACAAGCAGCATCTAGTCCGCCTGCAACAACTTTGGTGCCCTCTAACAATCCAGATTTTTCAGCTGCAGTTTTGTTAATAGCCCCAACAATGTCACTGCACTCATATATTTTAGGAAGGATAGATGCTTTAATACCAAGTTGAGCACACATATCTTGATCCCACGTGCCCTCTTTCATGTCGTAACAATGAATGCCATAGCCTTGCGATTTGTCTTGAGAAAATTCTCCGGTGAGCTTATATACGATATAACTGTTAGATTGTAATATAGCAAAAATGCGTTCATAAACCGCGGGATGATGCAATTTATAATAAATAATTTTGCCGGTTGTGTAAGTTGGTTGTAATGAATTTCCCGAAAGCTCAAATATGCGTTGCGGCCCCAATTGATTTGTGAGGATTTTACATATATCGGAGCTTCGCCTATCCATCCATATAGGGTTATTTACCAAAATATTTCCATCTACATCAACAGCAATAGCAGACCAGCTTTGCCCGGCAACTCCCACGCCTGCAATTTGTTCAGGATTGATATTTGCCTTTTGGATGCATAGCTTTGAAGCCTCGCAAACGGCGTTCCACCACTCTTCGGGGTTTTGCTCAACAAAGCCTTCTTGAGGATAATAGGTGTGGTACTCTCCATTTGTCTGGGCCACAACTTCTCCCTTTGTATCAAAAATCGCTACCTTACAAGAACTCGTTCCAATGTCCATACCCATCAGATATTTATCCAACGTTCTCTCCCCTTTCACATTACAAGAAAACTATTTACAGCATTTAGAATTTTGCGCTTTGCCAACGCATCCACACACTTCCATCTTTGCTTTAACAAGATCGCTAACTTTTTTCATCCCGGCTTCGCCAAATTTTTTAGGGTCAAAAGTATCTGGAGCCACTTTTAATAGTTCTTTTACACCATCGGTATAAGCAACTCTAAGGTCTGTGGCAAAATTTACTTTGCATATCCCGCGCCTAATGCAGTCTGCAACATCTGCATCAGAAACGCCAGATGCCCCGTGCAGCACCAATGGTATAGAAACCAATTTTTTTATCTCATCAAGTCGTGCTTTGTCTAGCTTTGGATCGCCAACATAAAATCCGTGAGCGGTTCCAATTGCAACGGCCAAAGAATCGACACCAGTGCGCTCGACAAATTCTTTTGCTTCTTGAGGATCGGTATTTGTATCAACTTCAACTTCTAAGTCATCTTCTTTGCCGCCCACTTTGCCTAGCTCGGCTTCGACAGTAATGTTGTTGGGGCGAGCAACTGCAACGACTGCCTTTGATACTGCTATATTGTCTTCAAAGCTTTCGTGAGAGCCGTCGATCATAATAGAAGTGTAGCCTTCTTTGATGCCCTGGACAGCAAGGTCAAAGCTGCTCCCGTGATCTAAATGTAAAGCTACAGGAACGCAAACTTTTTCGGCTTCTGCCTTTACCATAGCATAAAACATTTTCAAGCTGGCATATCGAACAGTAGACGGAGTGGTTTGAATAATCACCGGTGCTTTATTCTCGACAGCAGTTTTGATAACAGCCTTTACCATTTCCATATTTTCGACGTTAAACGCTGCAACAGCATAGCCGCCTTCTTGTGCAGCCAATAGCATTTTCTTTGAATTTACTAGCATAATACCCTCCTCTTAGTTAAATACAACACCTTTTTTGAGAATAACATTTGCGTAAATAGCGGCCTCTCCAGTTGCCACAATAGCATATGCTTTCTTAGACTCGTCATAAAATTTAAATCTCTCGATGTGTTCTATATTTTGATTGCCATCTGCAGTATCGATCAACTGCTTATAAGTTGACCAAATCTCGGGAACCATTCCTTTGTCTTGTGGAGTAACTTCCATAAGCGCTGTAGCGGCATCAACATACTTGTCTAATGGCATAACTTGTAATATTGCTTTTAATATTTCTGGGACACCATGCCCATCTAGCCTAATTACCTGAGGACCCATTGAATGCGCAGGGAAATTTCCGTCTGCAATAACAATAGTGTCGCCGTGCCCCATTTCCATCAATACTTTCAAAAGCTCTGGTGATAAAATATTTGGGATTCCTTTTAACATTTGATATGCTCCTTATATAAAGATGTGTTGCTTGTGACATGCTAATTCTAATAGATTCTTACTATATTTTCCATATATAAAATACAGTTTTTAATATAAGATTTTCAGATGTCTACAATTAGTATTTTGAATTATTTAGATTTTTATTCCTGAATGAAGCGATTTTTTGTTATTGTATGCTCGAACGATTCGGCATATTTTTATTGGATATTTTAGAAAATTAATGGTATACTCAAAGTGTATAATTAGATATTGAACATGCATAATTAGGCATCGGCAATTTCTAATACTATTATTTTATAAGGAGAAGATACTTATGGACAAATATAAATTAACAACTAATACTGGAGGGAACTACATATCGGCACTAAAATACATGATAACGGCAGCTTTGGCAGATGCGAGGGCAGATCCGGAGGTCGCAACTTTTGTGGAGGCGGCTTTTGCGGAGGTTGCGGTAGGTGATGATGACGACGACGAGATTTATGCAACAGCGATTGAAATAGGAGAAAATAATTCATCAAACGACGAAATTGCGAACCGAGAAATCGCTGCAGCAAGTGAAGAAATGGCTGCATTTGATGCAACAGAAGACTAAAGAAGACTTGCTGTTATAATAAAAATAGAGAAATTTGGTAAATATGAGCCTTGTACTTTCTTAAATAATGCGTTACAATCATTAGAAAACTAAATTGGAGGAGCTAACATGATAAAAATTGCAATACTTGGTTGTGGAACAGTTGGAGGTGGGGTATATAAACTGATACAAAAAAACTCTAATGACATTAAGATGCGTACAGGCAAGCAGGTAGATGTGAAGTGGGTGCTTGAAAAAGATGTTGCCAAAGCAAAAGCTGCGGGAGTCGCGGAAGAGCAAATTACACAAAACATTGAGGCGGTCTTGGCAGATGCTGAAGTACAAATCGTTGTGGAATTAATGGGCGGGCTTACATTTGCGTATGATTGCATTGTTAAAGCGATTAAGGCAGGCAAAAATATCGTAACAGCAAATAAAGATTTGATTGCGGTTAAAGGGGAGGAGATCTTTGTACTTGCAAAAGAGAATGGCGTTGATGTCCATTTTGAAGCAAGTGTTGGGGGCGGAATCCCGGTTATTGGGGCAATGCAAAATGTTCTTTGTGCCAATATGTATTCTGATATTGTGGGAATTTTAAACGGAACCACAAACTATATTTTAACAAAAATGACAGAGCAGGGTATTTCGTATCAGACAGCATTGGCTCAGGCATCGGAGTTGGGCTACGCAGAAGCAAATCCAAGCTCTGATGTGGAAGGAACCGACGCTGCACGCAAGATTGCAATTTTGGCAAGTATAGCGTTCAATTCAAGATGTACTCTAGATGATGTGTATCAGGAAGGCATAACGCAAATAATAGAGAAAGATATCACTTTGGCAAATAAACTTGGGTATCAGATTAAATTAGTTGCGATGGCAAAAGAGCGAGATGAGAAGATTATCTTGTTTGTGAGACCAGCATTTGTAAAAAATGAGCACCCGCTGGCTGCAGTAAATGATGTGTTTAATGCAGTATTTTTGAAATGCGACGCTGCAGATGAGATAATGCTCTATGGTAGAGGTGCAGGAGAGATGCCAACTGCGAGCTCTGTTGTTGGAGACATTATGGCGATTTGTACAAGCATTGCCAATAAGACTACTGGAAATTATGGGCTTAACTGCTACAAAAATAAAGAAGTTTTGGAGATAGGAGAGTTATTATCATCGTTTTGTTTGCGATTACGCGTTGAGGATAAACCAAATGTGTTGGCAGGAATAGCAAGTGAGCTCGGCAAGCGTGGCGTGAGCATAGCATCTGTAATACAGTCTCCTGTGCCAGAAGGAAAGTTATCTAGTCTAACGATTATTACTCATGAAACCAAAGAAAAATATTTGCAAGAAGCGATTGTTGATTTAAAAGAAAAAGAGTATGTTAAGAAAGCCAACATCTTTATGTGTTTAGGATAGGGTGTAGAAACGGAGGATATCATGTTTTATTCGAGTACTAGAAATAATGATACGAAAGTTGCGTCTGCAGATGCGATTATAAAAGGGCTTGCACCAGATAGGGGGTTGTATACTCCTGTTAGTATTCCGGTTTTGACAGCTACGGAAATAGATGTGATCAAGTCTGGTTCTTATAAGGATGCTGCAAAATTGATTTTTGCCAAATATTTGACCGACTTTTCGGAGAAGCAAATAGCCGTTTGTGTGGATTCAGCTTATGGCGATTCGTTTGAAGAGGTTGCGCCACTATATCAGCTAAATGATCAAGCGTCGGTTTTGGAACTATGGCACGGGCCAACTTGTGCCTTTAAGGATGTGGCACTACAGGTGTTGCCATATCTTATGACAACGGCGATAGATATTACGGGCGAAAAAAATGATATTGCCATCATTGTGGCAACTTCGGGAGATACAGGAAAAGCTGCCTTAGAAGGATTCAAAGATGTTGCGGGGACAAAAATCATTGTGATGTATCCGAGCGAGGGTGTTAGTGCGGTTCAAAAGCAGCAGATGGTAACGCAAGAGGGAGACAATGTGTCGGTTATTGCAATTAATGGCAATTTTGACGATGCTCAAACTGCGGCCAAAAACATATTTACGGATGATGTATTGAATGCCACTTTGTTAGCAAAAGGGATCAAGCTTTCGAGCGCTAACAGTATAAACTGGGGCAGGTTACTTCCACAAATTGTATATTATGTAAAGAGTAGTATAGACCTTGGTGGCGCTGATTATGTAGTACCAACCGGAAACTTTGGAAATATATTGGCCGCGTACTTTGCGAAGATGATGGGCGCTCCAGTGAAAAAGCTTGTATGCGCATCAAATCAAAATAATGTTTTAACAGAATTTATTAAAACGGGTGTGTACGATAGAAGGCGTGAGTTTTTCAAGACGCTCTCTCCATCGATGGACATATTGATTTCATCAAATTTGGAGCGTTTGATATATGAGCTTTCGGGCCATGACGGTCTATTGGTAGAAAAATTAATGCGAGACTTAGAAGAGATGGAAGCATACACTGTGCCAGAAGATATAAAAGCAAAGATAGATGAGTTGTTTTATGCGGCCTGTGCAGATGATGCGGAAACAGAAGATGCCATCAAGAGATGCTATGATGAATTTGGTTATTTAATTGATACCCACACAGCTGTTGCATATGATGCGTATAAAAAATATATAAAAGATTGTGTAACAGAAAAAGTAGTTATAGTATCTACAGCAAGCCCGTATAAATTTCCGATAGGAGTTGGCGACGCGTTGGGGATGGATGTAGATAAAAGTGAATATAAAATATTGACTGACTTAGAAGCTTTAACAAAAGTAAAAATTCCTGCACCATTGGTGGGGTTGGAGCATAAAAAAGTTTTGCATGAAATAGCATGTAACAAAGAAGAGATTTTGCAAACAATAACAGAGCTGCTGTAGATGTTGTATGCAGAAAAGCAGACGTATGAAGATTTGGAAAAAATGCTAGCCAAGCGCTATAAGGAGTTTTGCAGTAATCCGAAGGCAATAAAAAAACGGGTTGCAATAAATTTTCCGGAGCCTCGCTATAAGATCACATATATTTGTCGTTATCCTGCAGAAAATAATAAGGATGAGAGTGACAATCAGGGATATATATACTATAAGCCATTGTGGGCCGTAATAGGGCATATGTATATGTTTAAGAGTGTGCCACTAAAGAAAAAGAAGTCGATATGGGATGGAATATTATTCTTTTTTGTATCTAAAACAGCGAGAGGAAAAGCCGAGATTCAAATAGCGCAAATTTCGTTGATTAGCATTTTGCCTTTGGCGATACCGATATTAGTGCTAATATTATTTTTGCTATTATGAAAGCAGAAAATTAAATATTTTTGATTGCTATTGTATATTTTAGATAAAAGTCGTCAATAATCTATATAAATATTTGAATATATGGAGGATTCTCATGAATAAAAGTGTAAACTTACAAGATGTAGTGCTTAATCAGCTCAGAAAAGAGCGCATTATTTCTACTGTATTTCTAACAAATGGTTTTCAAATTAAGGGCACTATCAAAGGATTTGATAATTTTGTGGTTTTGGTAGATAGTGAAGGTAAACAGCAATTGCTATATAAGCATGCGATTTCAACTATTGTACCTAGTAAAACTCTTTATTTAAACCAGACAGAGGAATAATATAGATTGCGGAAATACCGTGGTCTGATGCCATGCGGAGGTTTATCTTATGAGATATAACACAAAAAATAGGCAAAAGATTTTGGAGTTTATAAAAAGTCAAAGAGATAAATATGTTACTATTAATGAAATTAACGCTGAATTAGAAAGACAAAGCATTAAAATGAGTCTATCAACTATATATAGATATATGGACTATTTAGAAACTGAACAACTAATCAGCAAACACATTGATGCTAACGAAAAAAAAAGTTATTTTCGTTATACTGGAGATAATCCTGCGTGTAAAGAGCATCTTCACCTAAAATGTAATAATTGTGGAATAACGATTCATCTGCCAGCAGATATTCTAGAAAATGCGAACATTCATAATTTTAAAATTGAATATGATTCGTCAGTGATAGTTGGCATTTGTGAAGATTGTCAATAGAAAACAACTGGGCCTCCCAAAATAAAAGGAGGCTATATTTGTGTGCCAAAAATTATATAGCTAGCATTAGGGGGCGCTGCACTGATTTGTCAGCAACAATTTCCCCGTTGTGCATTGTAACGACTCGATCGGAGATTTTAGAAACCAAATTTAAGTCATGGCAAACGAATAATACTGTTAAATTAGTTTTGGCATGAATATCTTTGATAAGATCAATGATTTTATCGCGGGTGATAATGTCTAATGCACTGGTGGCTTCGTCCAAAATCAAAACTTCTGGATTTAAGGTTAATGCTCTAGCAAGGCCGACTCGTTGCCTCTGGCCACCACTCATTTCTTTTGGGTATCGATTTAAAAAGCTTTGATTTAGACCCACTTTTTCTAAAAATTCTGTGGCAAATTTGATTTTTTCTTTTTTGCTAATCAGCTTAAAATTGATTAGAGGTTCGCATATAATATCAAGGACTTTCATTTTGGGATTTAGAGAAGTGGTAGTATCTTGAAATAGCATTTGAATATTACGTCTACTTGTTCGCAAGTGTTTGCCTTTTAACTCTGTAATGTCAACGCCATTGTATACAACTTCGCCACTAGTTTTAGATTCGAGACTGGTAATAATTTTCATAAGGGTACTTTTGCCGCAACCGCTTTCGCCAACTATAGATATAAATTCGCCTTTGTATATATCAAATGAAACGTTATGACAAGCTAATACAGAAGATTTATTGGTCTGAAACGCTTTGTTAATATTCCTAATGCTAATTATTTTTTCCATCTAAATTCCTCCTAATAATTTTTTAGAATAGCAACTCTCGGGGCTCATAATTTTGCCATCTTTTAGAACAATGATGTTGTTTGACATGCGGGTAGCAACCAAGATGTTGTGAGTGATCATTAATATGGCAGTATTAGATTCTGAATGTAAAGCCATGATTTCGGCAATAACTTGATCTTGTGTGGCGGCATCTAGAGCGCTGGTTGGTTCATCTAAAAGCAATAGCTTGGGTGAAAGCGCCATAGCAAAAGCCATCCCAACTCTTTGTTTCATGCCTCCGCTAAGATTAAACATATATGATTTCATAATAGCAGGGCCGTCTAAATTCATTTTGGATAAAGTCGCAGTAGCAAGAAGTTGCGCTTCTGATTTGGATATATTTTTATGCGCTAGAATATACTGTATAAATTGATGACCTATTTTGCGAATAGGATTTAGGCTGAGGCTGCTATCTTGAAACATCATAGAAATTTCAGCACCTCGTATTTTGTTCATTTGTATGGCAGGGATATTGAGTAAAGAAATATCGTTGTATAGGATCTCACCACCGGAAATGGTGGCTGCCGCGGGAAGAAGCCCCAATATGGATCGCAGTATGCTAGTTTTGCCGGAGCCGCTTTCGCCAACGATGCTAACGATTTCGCCAGAGGCAATAGCAACACTAAATTTATCGACGACGATTTTGTCATCATAAGCAATAGAAATATCTTGAATACTTAACATTAATTACCTCCACTCTCTCATCTTATCGCTTAACAAATTAAATATCGTAACAATTATGGCAATAGCAATACCAGGACAAAAAACTAGCCAAGGATATGCTAACATATATGGTCGACCTTCGTTTATCATAAGCCCCAATTCTGGAGTAGGAGCGGTAACACCAAAACCTAAAAATGACAATGCAGAAAGTTCGAGGATTATAGCGCCAATATCTGTAGATGCAGTAATAATGAGGGTTTGAATAATATTGGGTAAAATATATCGAATGATAATATTTAATTGTGTAGTTCCGGCCATTTTGGCAGAGTTTATATAATCTTCGTTAATAATTTTGAGAACTAAACTGCGAGCTAATCTTATGTATTTGCTAACAGTGACGACAAAAATAGCGATCATAGCATTGCGAAGACCGGCACCCATAATTCCGGCAAGAGCAATAGCAAGTACCATAGATGGGCAAGACATCAAAATATCGGAAAAACGCATAATGACAGAACCAACCCATTTACCATAATAGCCAGCAACAATGCCGAGAGCGCTACCAACTATAGATATCATCAAAATTAAAAATATAGAAACAGCAAGAGAGATGCGAACTCCATAAATTACACGAGAAAATAAATCTCGACCAAGTTTGTCGGTGCCAAACAGGTGTGTTAAACTGGGAGGTTGAAATGCATTCTTGAGATTGCTAGAATATGGGTCATATGGTGCCAAAGCATCTGCAAATACGGCAACTAAAATAATAGAAATCAAAAATAATAGCAATACGATAGTAGATTTGTTTTTCATATTAGCCTCTTTCTAATTTATTTCTGGGATCTAAATAGCTATAAGAAATGTCTACCAACAAATTGATGCTCATATAAATGACAGAAATTAGTAATACATAGGCTTGAATTAAATTATAATCATACGCAATGATGGCATCTACCGCGAGGCTGCCGATTCCGGGATATGAGAATATCACTTCTACTACAGCGACGCCAGATAAAAGGGAGCCCAATGAAATGCCTAATAAAGTTATAAGAGGCAGTAAAATATTTGGGAGTATATCTTTTATGACAATAGCAGAAAAAGGGATGCCTCTAGAAACCGCAGCAATGACATATTCCTTCTCGAGCTCATCCAATAGAACGCTACGAATTTGACGAATATATTTAGCAGACATAGGAATAGCAAGCGTCATTGCCGGCAATATTAAAGCTTGAATATTATTAGCTGTAGAAACAATAGGTAGTAAATGTAATTTCAACCCCACAAAATATAGCAACAATGTGCCAATAAGAAAGCCAGGCATAGATATTCCGAGAGACGTATATGCACGTACAGCATAGTCGAAAGGTTTATTAGCCTTTATGGCAGAGAGGATGCCAAGCGGTAATGATATGGCAAGCATCATGGCTAGGGCGGCAAGTGCTAAATTTATAGTTTTAAAAATTCTGGGGATAGCAATATCGATGACAGGTTGATTTAAAGAGAAGGAGATTCCAAAATCACCCCTAAATATATTAGCAAGCCAATTTGCATACTGAACCCCAAAAGGTTGATTGAGCCCCATGGCTTCGCGGGTTTGTTCGATAATAGCTTCGCTGGGGATATTACCACTAGATATGTACATAGTGCGAACGGGGTCGCCGGGAGCCAAATATACTAAGCTGAAAGTGATAAAAGTTATACCGAGCAAAGTTATTAGCAGCTGAATTAATCTGCTTAAAATAAATTTTGTATTCATTAGATTCACCTCACTAATATATTATAGCAATTTTTTTTGAGAAAATGCAATTAATTTGCAATTTATTAAATTGACAATGTAGTTAAAATAAATTATAATTTTTTTAAACTAAAGGGGGATATTTAAAAATGGAAATTACAACTGTGGGAGCAGTCGTTGGACTGGTGATAACTATTGCTCTTATCATAAAAAAAATCGAAGCGGCATATGCAATGATGGTAGGTGCATTAATTGGCGGATTAGTTGGTGGGGCAGGATTGGTTAATTCGGTGAACTATATGATTGCAGGTGCTCAGGAGATGATGCCTACTATTATTAGAGTTTTGGCTTCGGGCGTACTAGCTGGAACATTAATCAAGTCTGGAGCTGCAACTAAAATAGCAGAAGAGATAATTTTGGTTATGGGTGAAAGACGCGCATTATTGGCTATTGCTCTATCGGCTATGATTTTAACATCTGTGGGTGTTTTTGTTGATGTAGCTGTTATTACTGTTGCTCCTATTGCGATATCCGTTGGAAACAAATTAGGGTATTCAAAGGCAGCTTTGCTTATTGCTTTAGTTGGAGGTGGAAAATCTGGAAATACATTTTCTCCAAATCCAAACACTATTGTAGCGGCCGAAAATTTTGACGTAAGTTTATCCTCTGTTATGGTAGCAGGATTTATTCCGGGTCTTGTGGGATTGGCAGTTACAGTTTTAATAGCAGCATATATACATAAAAAGAGAAAGTTAGAAGACCATGAATTTATTGAAGATGATAAAGATGTAGTGACTGTAAATTTACCGTCTATAGTGGGAGCTATTACTGCTCCTGTTGTAGTAATAATTTTATTGATGCTTAAGCCAATATTTGGATTAGAAGTTGACCCGTTAGTTGCTTTGCCAGCGGGGGGGTTGATAGGAATGGTTGCTATGAAGAAATCGAAAGAAATGAGAGAATATTTATCATTTGGACTAAAAAAAATGATGCCCGTTGGAATTTTGTTAGTAGGAACAGGCGCTATTGCAGGAATTATTAAAGCCTCTCAATTGCAATATGATTTGATTGCACTAGTAGAAATTATACGGTTGCCAGAATTTTTGCTAGCACCAATTTCTGGTATATTGATGAGCGCTGCAACAGCGTCGTGTTCTGCTGCATCAGCAATTGCGTCATCTACTTTTGCCTCTACCATTACAAAGGCGGTATCTCCATTAGCAGGTGCAGCTATGGTTCATGCGGGTGCTAATGTATTTGGCACACTACCTCAAGGATCGTTTTTTCATATATCAGCAAATTCAGTAAACATGAACTTAGCAGATAGAATGAAGCTTCTTCCGGCTGATAGCTTGGTGGGCTTTGCAATAGCGGTGACTTCTACTATTATATACGGATTAATTTTATAGTATAAAAAAACCTCTCATCATCGAGAGGTTTAATTTTATAAAAATGAAGAAAGGAAAGTTAAAATTAAGTTATTATAACATAACCACTGTGTAAGAATACTTTCATTAAATATTGCCATAAATGGTTCAGATGATGGTGAAGTTGCTATAAATGGAATTACTAAGCAAAAGATCCATATCCAACAAATACCAAAAAATATTCCCAATATAAATCCGCCTAATTTATTAGTAAAATTTATGATAGGTAAACTGGTGATCATATGCAATATTCCTTTAATTATAAATAAAGCTATTTTAGCGAATATAAATACAATTAAAAATGAAATTGAATTTATGATAAAATTAGTTAATACAAGAGCGATAGGATCAGCTGAATGGGATACACCTATGGTCAATTGATGATCTATATTTCGAAAGAAATGTTCTATAAAAATAGCAGCTCCATCCATTTGATTAGATAATTCTGCCGATGCAGCTTGTAATTGATCTGAAAAATCTAAGTTTGATATAAACGATGATATCCCCCAAATGATATTCTCATCGAATGAAGTTGTATTGATCATAGCTGCGACCACAGGATAGAACAATACGGCAACAGCAAGAGCAATAAATATTGAAATAAATTCAAATATTGCTAGCACCAGTCCTTTTTGGCGATAAATAAACCCTAATAGCAATATAAACGCCAATATTATTATATCTAAAATCATCTAATTTCCCCCTTTGGTAATTAATCTAATAATACTATTATTTGTCACTGCAATGGCCATATAATTATTGAAGAGAACTTCTTGAACATTTTGCTTTGCAATGAATTGGAATATCTCCTTTCCTACCCTATTATAACCTTTAAATATCAGCCCTCCCCCGATCACGACACCACTGGAATTTGCATTAAAATAATTAATAGGAGCATCAAAATCCAGTTTTACAATATATTCCTTAACTTCGTTTAATAGCACTAAAGAGTGCCCCGCATGTGTAGTTGGTGTCGCTGTAACTATAGGTACAAATCCACCAAGAGGCGTCATTTCATCTATGTTAACTTTAAATAGTGTATTGATAAGTGAAATTTGTCGTATTAATTGTCCATTTATATTGTAAAATGTCAAAAATTTATCTCCAATACTTGCAAAAATATTTTCGCTTATAAATTCTATATTATAAACTAAGTTTTTGGACTCTTTATTTGCGTAAAACATGGGATTTGTAACAACCTCTTTTGGTTTGTGTACAGAAATAGCGCCTATGGTAGATTCGAGGGTAGGTCCATTCAAATACAATGACGATACTATAATATATTCTCCATCTGGAGAGACAACAGCGACCATTGGATAGTCTCCATTGCTAGTAAAGCTTCCGCTACTTACCCCGAGATCTCGCCCGGTTTGACTATAGGCAGAAACAATGTGACCACCGTCTACCACTTCTATTACTGCAACTTCACCGTTTGTATTTATACTGAAATTGGCTATTTTATTTTTAAAAATTAATTCATATAATTTACCTTTAGTGCTAAAAACTATAATTTTATTGCCATTAGGTTCACTTAATGCAAAATATGGAAAATTTTTGCGTATTATAATATCGTTAAAACTTAATGTATTTGACCATACTTCAGCTCCATCTTTGCTAAATGCACGAATTCCATCTTTGCTTATATAGATAGCTTGATTTTCATTTAGGATTACTTTCTCCATTTGTGTAGGATTAAATTGATAAATGGTAGATCCTAATGTTAACGTTTGTTGATCAATGCTTACTAGCCCTAAGGCATTGAAAATTATGAACACGATTCCTGCAATGGCAAATATTGTTAATATCAATGTAACTTTTATACTGTCTTTTGTATTCATAATTCACCTCTTAATTTGATAAAAAAAAGATAAGTGCTATATAAACACCTATCTCTTTTTTAAAATTATATTAGCATTTCATACATTTGAATATATTGTTTGGCAGATTGTTCCCAAGCAAAATCTTGAGACATTGCATTTAATTGAATTTGTTTAAAGTCAGTTGGATAATGATTATATAAATTATTGGCTTCTTCGATTTTTTTGTATAACCAATAGCCAGCATAATCTACAAATTCAAATCCTGTACCTTTCTTTGTTTTTGGATTGTAGTGAATAACAGTATCTTTTAAACCGCCTGTTTGTCTAACAATAGGTACTGCGCCATATCTCATAGCCATAAGCTGGCCGAGCCCGCAAGGTTCAAAATATGAAGGCATTAAGAAGACGTCAGACGCCGCATAGATTTTTTGAGCGAGTTCTTCATTAAAATCTAAAAATACCAAAGAACGATCTGGGTATAAATACTTGAAGTGTCTAAACATATTTTCATATTCTTGATCGCCAGTTCCAAGAACTACAAATTGGATGCCAAGCTCCATAATTTTATCCATAACCCATTGACCAAAAATTGTGTGTTTCATGAGATCAAAGCCTTTTTGATCTGTTAGCCTAGAAATGATAGAAACTAGCATAGAATTATCTTCTTTGAGACCATACTGTTTTTTAAACATTTTTTTGTTCTTTTCTTTGAGCTCTAAGCTATTTATATCAAAATTATAATATAGAGCAGGGTCTGTTTTAGGGTTATAACGCTTGGTATCAATACCGTTTATAATGCCAGAAGATTTCCAGTATAATTGTTCGCGAAGCAAATTATCGAGACCGCAACCATATGTTGGAGTTTTGAGTTCTTCCATATATGTGGGGCTAACTGTATTGATATGGTCTGCGTATAAAAGCCCGGCTTTCATGAAACTATAACCGCCATTAAATTCTAGTTTATCGGAGTTGGCATAACCGTCATTGAGCTCTAGAAAATCAAGAGCTTCTCTGCCAAATAAACCTTGATATTTCATGTTGTGAATAGTAAAAACACATTTAATATTTTGATATTTTGAATCCCAGAAATATTTATCTTTTATTAAAAGTGAAATAGGGCCAGTTTGCCAATCGTTGCAGTGGACTATATCTGGTACAAAATCGATTCTGCAGATCAATTCAGCTACAACCTTACAAAAGAATGCAAATCGTTCGCAGTCATCACCATAGCCGTATAAACCATCGCGGTTAAAATAGTGATCATTTTTTATAAAGTAAGTAGGAACATCAGTTGATTTATATAAAATATCGGCATACTGATGTCTCCATCCAAGTGAAATATCATATCCAGTGACATGTGTAAGTTGGTCTTCTGGTAATTTAAAATGTACTGTTCTGTAGTATGGTAGTACAACTCGTACATCAAGACCTAGTGTAATGAGCTCTGCGGGTAATGCCCCGGCAACATCGGCTAGTCCTCCGGTTTTTGCGAATGGAACTACTTCGCTGGAAACAAAAAGACATTTTAATTGTTTTTTATTTTTAGTCAAAATATTCTCTCCTTCTGTTGATAGTATAACAGAGAAATTTTCTCGTCATAAAGTATTTTACACGAAATTTTGTATTTTGTCCAATAAAAAAAAATTATTATTCATTTACACGAATCTTAAGTTTTTGTCCCACCCAAATCTTATCGCCATCTTCTATTTCTAAACCACTCCATTCCAAAATTTCATGAACATAGGACTCATCTCCAAAATATTTTTGACTGATCTTTCTAATTGTATCGCCAGGTTCTACTGTATAAACTTCAAAATCTTCTGCGCTTTGAACATCAGTAGACTCTGCGGGGATAGTTTCCTCGTGATTAATAGATTCGGTAGGTATAATTACTGTTGGCTCTGGAATGTCTGGTATTTGAGCTGCCGAGCCTACAGGCGTAGAGTTATTTAATAATTCATCAATCGGAGAAGATTTTGGTGGAGTAGGAACTGAAGGAATTACAGTTTCTGCAGGTGGTGTTGTTGGTATTACAGCGGTAGGGACAATGGTTGGCGTGGTTGATGGCTGGATAATATTGGTTTGTGCATTAGTACTAGTAATTTGATATGGAAAGTTTTCTTCTTCTTGTTCGTGATTAAATACTGGTTGTGTGAGTACAGTATCGTCATTAGAAAATCTAGCAAAGACCGCCGCTAACGCAAGAACAGCAAAACAACCGGCCACTAGCGAAAAATTAGATTTTTGTTTTGAACTCTGGGTCTTTGTACGATTAGAATCAGAGTCTCTAAATTGATGAACGGCTCTATCAGGAACTGTTTCAGAAGATTCTGTTACTTCAAGTAATGGGTTGTCCATCATATATTCTTGCATAGCAGGGTTCTGATCATAGAATAAATAATATCCAGTTTGTTCTTTTAGGGTTTCTTCATCATATGCAAAAAATGTTTCTACCTTATTTACAGCATCAACTAATAATAGTAAAGAATATTTATCTCTAAAAAATTCGCGATGCGCTTTAATTTCTTTAGAACTTACCATTGTGCCATAACCAGGTTGCATATGTAGCCAACCTACAATGCTTGCGCCTTTAAAATATTTATCTTTTTCTTTGTTTACGGCTTGCAAGCCTTGTTCACTTAACCATAGATCATCATTAGATAAATACTTCTGAGGAATAGGGATGATACCAACGATAATTGTTTCCTTGTTTTCTTCATAACGTTCACCAATTAAGACAGCAGACAATTCTTTGTGTTGATTAGTGAAAGCATATTGATAAAGGTATGTATGCGCATAATCCTCAATATACACAATATGCTCAGTATCCAAATCACCGATAGGTTTTAATGAATTCGAATCATTTAATAATTTTTCGTATAAAGCTCGTGCATCGATTGTTGTTCGGAACGCAGGTTTTTTTTCTGGAATAAAAATTTCTTTTTCAACCATATCTATTTCTTCGACATCCTCATCGATTGCAGAAAATTGAGTAGCATTAGAGATTGGTTCGTACGCTGGATTATATTCCTCAGGAGCAACGTCATAATTAGGTTCATCATAAGTGGAATCATATTCTGGATCATATTCTGGATCATATTCCGGATCATATTCTATTGCAATGTCCTCTTGTGAAGGTTCTGGTTTAGAAATTTTCTTTTGTGCTTCTCTTGAAGAAGTTTTTGGCTCGTATATTATTTTACCCATTATATATTCTCCTTTGTTTTATAATGTTGTTAGTTTTATAATGTTGTTGATTGTAACTGTTATAATTTTACAAATATGACAAAATATTTTGTTAAATTCACTAATACCAATATATTACCAAAATTAGTGTGCAAATTTTGTATGCATACTGTAATATACCATTAATCCCCCTGTTTACTTAGCATTTTTTGTCGAGTATCTAAAATTTTTTATCTACATTTTTCAACAAAATTCAGCTTTTGCATAGAAATTTGAAAAATACGCCCACCCCCCCTTATATTATTTCAAAATATTGTCAAGTATATATAATAGAGTTGCAATTAATTAGTAAAGGAAGGCGGTGTTTGTTGTAAGTGCAATAGAGACAGTAAAAAAAGATTCAGATTATGTAAATATAAATAATCCACACCATTTCCATGACTTTTGCCAACTATTATATAAATATTTAAACCTATACCTTCCTCTTTACAATAATGAACTTGTTCTGTTGTGTATCGGAACAGACCGTGCAACTGGAGACAGCCTTGGACCTTTAGTAGGGTACAAATTGAAAGACTTTAAACATAACAATATCCACATTTTTGGTACGCTAGATAAACCTGTCCATGCCAAAAATTTGATTGAAACACTTGCCTATGTAAAGCTTTTGTATCCAAATGCCTTGATTATTTCGGTAGATGCTTGTCTTGGCTCTTTAGATAAAGTAGGCAGTGTTTCAATTGGAGAAGGATCGATTCGACCCGGAGCTGGTCTAAAAAAAGATCTCCCTTCTGTAGGAGATCTTCATATAATAGGTATAGTAAATGTTAGTACCTCAATGAATATGGCTGTATTACAAAACACCAGGCTTTCATTAGTGATGAATATGGCTGACCTAATTTCATTAGGAGTTAGACATTGTATAAGTTTATATAACTATAGAATGAGCATAAAAAAATAATTTTGTTATTTTCGAATGCTTAATTCTTCGGGTGTAATGTTTTTGAGAGAAAATAGTGCAACTAAATAAAATAGTGAAGCAAAAAGTATGCTGAAAGATAAATTAATGCGTGTATTCATATTCTTAAACAACATGTCAGATAAAAAGCTTTTGGTAACAAGACCTGCTGCCAGAGCGCATAATGTCGGATGAAAAATCCACTTAGTGAAGTTTACCGGAATATGAGTAATTTCTATTAATCTATTGATATGCAAAATGGATGAAATCACATTACTTAAAATTAATGTTGCGAGTAGTCCATTTAATCCAATTTTTGGAATTAAAAAATACATCAATAATATTCTAAAGATTGCGTCGACAATTCTATATTCTAGACATTTTTTTTGTTCCCCCAATCCCTTAAGAATTCCATCTATCACAATTTCTATATACATAAACGGTGACATAAATACCATGATCTGTAATAATGTTCCAACTTGAGCGTTATTATATACGCTAATACCAAGTTCGTCACCATATAATGCGAAGATAATTACTATAAAAAATGCAATGATTAGTGTTAAATGTAATACTCGGCTACTGAGACTTTCAACGCGTCCAGAATATTTTAAAGCAGAAGCTTTGGCTATCTCTGGAGTTAAAATTGTAGAACAAGCCGATAATAGCGCTGTGGGAAATAATAATAGTGGAAAGACCATGCCTTTAACCATTCCGTAGATACTTACACTTTCTACAACGGATAAGCCATAATCTTGTAGTCCACTAGGAATGAGTGTATTTTCTAATAATACAAATACAGCAGTTAGATACGACGATGCTGTGATAGGAAATAGAACATTACAAATTTTATAGAGTAATCGTCCTTCTGGTATATTAGTTGTTTTATTTTGAGTCGCGGTAATACGATTTGCAAAATATAAAATCCCCAAATATGTAAATGATAAAATTTCGCCCAATGTTATGGCCAAGCTCATTCCCATACATGCCATAACCAAGTCGTGAGTACCAAATACCCCTAGTAAAATAATAGTGAGCCCAAATTTAACAAGTTGCTCTAAAACTTCTGCACTTGCTGGTTTTGAAATATCTTTAGTACCATAAAAAAATCCTTTAAAGCAAGCCGATAGTGTCATAAATGGAATGCTTAATGAGAGGATTTTGAGACCTTCTACAATTCTATTATCTTTGACAATTAAAATGCTTAAATTAGTGGCGTTAGTATAAACTAATGCTGTAATTATTAAACTTATAATGAAGCCAAAGACCAAAAAAATATTCATAACTTTTTTAGCACGCAATATCCAACCACAGCTAACTTCTTCTGCTACAAGTTTTGACACAGATGTAATAATGCCAGCGGAAGCAATCATATATGCCATCATGTATATTGTCATTGCGAGTTGATACAGGCCTATTCCTTCTGCTCCTATTTGATTTGAAATGTATATCATAGTACACATTCCGACTAATCTTGTAGCGACGGAGCCTGATGTTGATATTAATGTGTTAAACATAAGACCTTCTTTTTTCGCCAATTTAATTCCTCCTTATCAAAATACCTTTGTACAAGTATATGTGGCCAAGCTATTTTTAGAATTTAAAAATAAAAATTAAGAAAATCTCGCATTGGCTACAAGGAAAATTATGCAAAAAAAATATTGACATTTGTAGTTTTTTGTATTAATATGACATTTATACCATAAAAATCAATGTTAAAAAAGGGGTGCTTATGAATTTATACAAAATTTTGATTACTTTTTGTTTGACACTAATAATATTAATGGTACCTATTACTGCGGAACCAAAAGCTTGTGGAGAGATGATAGAAGTGAATTATCAACTTAGATGTCCCGTGGTGACAAATGCGGTAGGTACAGCAGAAGTGGTGTTGCGTAATATGTTTTCGATTAAAAAGGATGAATATCATTTTGCTGTGGGAGATATAATCACTAACATAATGCTTCCAGAAGTAGATGAAGATGTAAATGTGTCTTTTTATGAACTATCTAATATTAGCGATATAGCTTCAACGGCTTCTGTAGTAGTGAGTGTGGAGCGAGATGGCAATACAAAGCAAATTAAAATGACATTTGAAGAATTAATGACAGAAATAGAACATATAGAAGTTTCTAATGAAATTACATCTTTTCCAGTTCCAATTTATGATTTTGATAATGCAACAATGAAATTTAGGTTTATTAATCCATGCAAAATTTCAGAAAGGTTGATAGAATCAACAACTGTTAGACTTATAAATAGCACAGATTTTTATGAGGGAATTTCTGGTAATTTAACAGATACAAGAGCGGACTTTTGCACATTTACGCTAGCAGATACAACGTTTATTGAATATCTAGCAAAAGATTATTCCCATCTAGAAGTGGATAAAGTTTATATACCGTTAGAAAATTACCAAACAGATCAGATCGAATACTCAGAAGTGATTTTATTTGAAACCGTGTTTGGCAATACAAGAATAAAAACTAATTTAGAAACAAAACAGCTTTTAGATAGATTGGCAACTACAACAGTATCAGGAATCCCACTTATAAAAAATAATCAGATTATTGGATTTGTTTCTACAAGTACCAATTTTTTTGAAGATACTATTCATTTAAACTAATTTGCTATACCCTCTGCTATTACAGGAGAGGGATACATAATATTTGATAACATATGTTTAAAATTATAGCAAGTTGTCAATACTCCTAAAATATAAAGGGGGGTTAAAATGAGAAAATTTATTAAAAAACACGCAGCCCTTTTTAAAAGTATTTGTATGATTCTTTTTATATATGTCATTTGTATATATTTTTATAAATTTAGTGATATACTTTTGTTTAATCAACCTAAAATACTAAGAACAGATGATGAGACAATAAAAACATTTGCAACTAATAATTTAACATCATATAAAGAGCAAATTTTTGACAATATAAAAATAACAATACCAACAACAAATAATAATGCAATAGTATATATTGTATCGGATGAATTGGATGTGTCTTATTTAAGCAACTATTTAGCCAATCAAGGTTATTTATGTATAAATTTTGTGCCCTCAAGTTTGGATGAAATAGAGGATGTAATCGAGCGAACTATAAATTCTATTTATAATACAAATGATGGATTTGGTGAAGAGCTATTAGAAAAAGGAAACAGAGAGATGGTTTCTATAGTAGGAATAGGCAAGGCTGGTGGTTATGCATTAGAAGGAGCGTTATCATCAATGGATAAATTTGACATAAACGTTGTCTCGACACTGCTAATAGCACCATTAATTAATTCTATAGACATGTTCCCCAAAAATGTTGTTCCTAAAGTACCTATAGGAATTGTACTTCCAGAATTTGATGGCATAATAAGAAGTTTGGACGGTCAAACTATATATAATGAATATCTATTTAACGAAAATATAATAGAACCAATTTCAGCAGTATATTTATTTGGTGCAAACCATAATTTTTTTTATGAAACCATTTTAGAGGATGATGCATTAAACATAGATATGGTAAAAAATACATCTGATGATATAGAAAATTTGTTGCTCCTAAGTTCTAAAGAACAGCAAGATTTTCTAAAAAAATATACTTTAGAGTTTTTAAATTTTTATCATGAAATAAAAGGAATAACAAATATAGGGCTAGAGGTAGATGTTATTGCACCAAATAAGATATTTAATCAAAAAGTACTTACTTCATTAGTGACAGCAAAATCATTTCCAATAATATCACCCACATTACTAGAAGTGACGAATTATAATAATCTGGGCGGAAGAATGATTATGTCGAATGCATCGATTTCGCAGATAAAAGAAAGCTATATCGCACCACATGACAGTGCAATATCATTTCTACATCCAGGTTTATTTGTTGATCTAGGGCTGTTAAAGCTAAGTTGGAATGTTGATACAGGAAATTTTACAACAACTATTCCACAGATTTATGAAGATTTTTCTAGCTATGGGGCGCTTTCTATATGGATCGCAACAAATCCATCTAGTTCGTTGAATACAAAAACGAAGCAGCAATCATTTGTTCTAACATTGCATGATAAAATTGGTCAGCAAGAACATATTCTGCTAAGCATGCAAAATGCACTCGCTATCCCAAATGGCAAAGAAATAGCAACAAAATATCAAAAGCAGTGGTCAACGTTTACACCGCTAAGTAATATTAGAATCCCATTAGAGATGTTTACCAAAGTTGATTTAACAAATATTGTGGCTATATCATTTGATTTTAATCAAACGCAAAGCGGTTCAATTTATATAGGAGATTTGAGATTACTCAAATAAAAAAGGAGGTCAGCGCCTCCTCAAAAAAATTAGTATCTAACATTGCAGTTACAAGAGCAATACAAATTAAAATCTACAGGTTGCTTTGGATAGCACCCACAAGGTTCACCGAGGTTTGGTCTGGGTCTACTGGAGCTATTGTAAGGTTTGCCGCACCTGCTACAAACGTTTGTAAAATATGGGTATTCAACAGATTGGCTATAAAAATAAATATGGTCTGAACACTGATTTACAGCAGGTCTGCCATAAGAATAGTTGTAATAACTGCAATCGCTAGAAGTGGGCTTACTAATATAACTGCAGTATTGACAGCCCCCCGATTGAAGTAGAGAACGGCCACAATAAGGACAATAGTAATAATTACTATATTCAATCATGGCACTGCTATATAATGCGCATCGACATGGTTGGCAACCACATCTAGAACATACATTCGAGTATTTTTGAGCGGTTCCTTTTATAAATTGTTCATTTACGTAGTAATTAATTTTTTCATATTCGTTTTGTTTATGTTGACAAAAATTATTATATAACATAATTTTCACACCTTCCATAAAGTATAGATATCTATATTATATGAAGGATAGATTAAATTGCCACCTTTCGTTGTTGACACATTTTTTCAAAAGATGGCAGTTTTTTTAGTTAATATAAACGGCGGTACCAAGTTTCATGTTTTTGTAAAACCACTCACTCACATCTGGATCAAACCTAATGCAGCCTTGAGATGCGCGGTCGCCTAGCACTCCGTATCCCTCCAATAAATAGCTGCCAGTTTTGTCAAAAATAATGGAATGGTATAAATAGTCTCCAAAAAATTGCACTGCATTTTTGGCCATATAGCCCTTGTTAACTCCAAAATAAGGAACATAAGCAGTCAATGAATAAATGCCTCGAGGAGTTGGTGACTTGCGTTTCCCGGTAGAGCATATTAAATCTTTAAATAATACCCATTTGCCATCTTCCTTTTCGAATATATAGGTTCTTTGCCTATGTAAATCGGTCCAAACCAAGCGATTAGTTTTGCTGGTGAGCCCTAAGCTATTTACATATGTTTCAATTTGCTCTGTCGTTGCTCTATTTTTGTTTACTGGAGGGTCATTGTATAAGCTAACGCTATCCCAAGGAACAACTACTAAGCCAGTTTTAGTTTCTAGATAATTGTTGGTATCGATATAATAGCTGTACCCGTCTTCTGCCATATGAATAGTTACTTCCTGACCAGCTTTTAATCCGTTTGTTGAATACCTCATTTTGCCTTTAATAATATATGCTGGAAACACTGCTTCTAAATTTTGTGCCTGAACTTGAGCCTTAGCTTTTTCGGTTTCTATTTTTGTAAGTGAATTTATTCGAGCTTGATCTGCAGCTTTAAGTGCGGCCTTTTCGGCTTGAGCACGTGCGGATTCGGCTTTGGCAAGTGCATCGAGTTTTGCTTGTTCTGTATCTACTTGGCTCTGTGAAACTTTTACGGCGTTTGTTAAGGCTGTGAGAACTGCTTGTTCTGCAGATGTAAGAGGTGTAGTTTTGTTGTTGGCGAGGGTATCCAGTCTAGCTTTTTCTGTATCAACCATTGCTTGGATATCATCGCGTGCCTTTTGAGCTTGTTGTAATTCTAATGAAATGCGTGTCTCTTCTACTTGGTAAATTTCTTTTGCTATTCGAGCTTCTTCGGCTATTCTCGATTCTTCAGCTTTTTTAACTGCCTCTATAAACTCAACTTGTGCATCAAAATCGTCGATAGAATCAAGCGTTTTATTTGTTTCTTCGAGCTTCTTCGCCTCTGCAGCTTTTTGTGCTTCTGCGGCTTTTTGTGCTTCTGCAGCTTTTTGTGCTTCTGCAGCTTTTCTTGCCTCTTCGGCTTTTTTCGTTTCTTCTGCTATTCGTGCCTCTTCTGCCAATCGTGTTGCTTCAAGTTGTTCATTTTTGGCCGTTATTTTTTGTTGTACATACTGCGTGTTGGTCGCTACAATTTTATTAAATTCTGCGGTAGTATCTACAACTTTTGGAGGAGTATAGATAGTTTCACCATTTTGTTCGATTTTTGTAATGTTGATGTTGTCTGCATTTATACCATAAGTATACTGTGGAAACAAATTTTCAATTTCCCACGTTTGACTATAGTTGTCCTCATATGTAACACTCAATAAATTTGAAGTTAAATTGTGAATCCCATAACTGGATGTTTGCAAAAGATTGTTTAGTTCACTATTTTTTTTCTCGACCAAGGAATAATAATTGCCGTTATTTGCAATAGAAAAGATGTTTGAAAGAGAGTTTATTGGAACGTAAATCCCATTGCTACCGTGTAAAAAATAAGTTTCGAGTGCTCCGGATGTTAGTATCTGATCTGACAATGTAAAGTTGAGATTTGCAGGAGAGTTGGCGGTCAGAATGGCCTGCGTTGTATTCATGTTGTTTATACCTGGATTGGTAAAGACATAATCCACGTTATCATACGTATATAAAGCTACATTTTGTCCATTTATTTGTGCGTACTTTGTTTGTGCAAGAGTGCCTTGCAACATTCCGATTTCTATAAGCCAATTTTGTTTCTCTTCATCTGAAATATTGATATCACTAAACAAATTTTGTGTCTCTAAAAAATCAATGGGTTTAGCAAATGTAGATGAATGCATAGAAAAAAATAAACTTATTGCCCCTAGTAATACTTTGTTTTTCATACCACAACCACCCTTTTGTTGATAAAATATAGTCGATAAACATTATATCAAATCTTACATTTATTGGCAATGGATTTAAATAAAATAAATCTAGCCCAGTTAAAGTTTTTAGAGGACCAGATTCATTGTTAGAGTAGGGATATACACATTTTTATTGTATAGGTGCGGTATCAAGTTGTTCTACTTGTTGACTTTTCTTAATATGATTCAATAATTTCTTCTTAGAAAAAAATGGAGATGTCTTTAACATTATGCTAAGAGGAAATGGGATTCCTGCAATAATATCAAGCTTTCCTTGCATCATTGCCTCATATCCCTCTTGCGCAATTTTGCTAGCAGAAGCAGTTTGTTTGAATGATTCTGTTTTTTCGGTTCGAGATCGTTGCGCAAGGCGAGTTTCTGTAGCCTCAGGCATTAGTGCGGTTACAGTTACTCCGGTGCCTTCGAGTTCAGACGCTATTGCATTAGAAAAAGATGTAACGTATGCTTTTGTGGCATAGTATACAGCTTGAAGTGGTCCGGGCATTAGAGCTGCTGTGGATGAAGTATTTAGAATTTTTCCAAAGCCTCTTGCTATAAAGTCGGGTAAAAATTTTCTGGTAAGTTCGGTAACGGCAATCATATTGATTTGCATCATGGCAAGGTTGGTTTCTAAGTCTTGTTCATAGAAATATCCTTGATTGCCAAGTTCGGCATTGTTTATGAGATAGTTGATTTCTATTTCTTGTGACTTTATTTCGTTATAAAGCTCTGTGGCGGCTCCAGGTTTAGATAGGTCTTTTGTAATGCAATAAACTTTTGATTGACATTTAGAATCGATTAGCTCGGCAACGTGTGTTAAATCTTCCGTTGTTTTCGCAACGATTACTAGATCGCCCCCTTTGTACGCATGTAGTTTGGCAAGTTCCAGACCTATCCCGCTAGATGCTCCTGTGATTAATGCTACTTTTTTCATGTTAAAATCTCCTTCAAGTATAGATTATAGTGTATAATGCGAAGTCTATAATAGGGATTATGTTTGGTTTGCTAATATTATTCGTTCTAGAAATTGTCCGGTATATGATTGTTTTACTGTTGCGACTTCTTCGGGTGTGCCGGTTGCAACAACAGTTCCCCCTTTGATTCCACCAAGAGGTCCCAAGTCTATAATATAGTCTGCAATTTTGATAATATCCAAATTATGTTCGATTACTACAACTGTATTTCCATTATTTACAAGCCTGTCTAATATTCTGATAAGCTTATCTACATCTGCAAAATGCAACCCCGTTGTTGGTTCATCTAATATATATATTGTTTTTCCGGTAGTTCGTTTGCTAAGTTCAGTGGCAAGTTTTATACGCTGAGCTTCTCCGCCAGAAAGAGTTGTTGATGGTTGGCCAAGCTTGATATAAGAAAGTCCAACATCGATTAATGTTTTTAATTTCTTTGCAATACTGGGGATATTTTTAAAAAATTCAAAGGCTTCGGCAACAGTCATATTCAATACATCGGAAATAGTTTTTTCTTTATATTGAATATCCAATGTCTCTCTATTATATCGTTTTCCATGACAAACTTCGCAGGGAACATATACGTCTGGAAGAAAGTGCATTTCTATTTTTAGAACACCATCTCCCTTGCAAGCTTCGCAGCGCCCACCCTTAACATTAAAACTAAATCGACCTTTTTTATAGCCTTTTATTTTAGCCTCTTGTGTTTGCGCAAAAATATCTCTAATTAAATCGAATACTCCAACATATGTGGCAGGATTTGAACGAGGAGTTCTTCCTATAGGAGATTGGTCTATACTAATTACTTTGTCCAAGTTTTCAAGTCCAAGAATATCTTTGTGCGCACCAGGTTTGACCTTGGCACGATTCAAATCTCTGGCGAGTTTTTTTAGCAAAATTTCATTAATTAAGGTACTTTTTCCAGATCCAGAAACGCCGGTTATGCAGGTAAAAACTCCCAGCGGAATAGTAACAGTTATATCTTTAAGATTGTTCTCTTTTGCACCTTCTATTATAAGCTTATGACCATTGCCTGCTCTGCGCACTTCTGGTATTGCTATTTTTTTACGACCGCTCAAATAATCTGCTGTAAGGGATTTTTTGTTCTTAACTATCTTGCTGATGGGTCCAGCGGCAACAATCTCACCGCCATGTTCTCCGGCACCAGGACCGATATCCACAATCCAGTCGGCAGCAACCATCGTCTCTTCATCGTGCTCGACAACAATTAGAGTATTGCCAAGATTTTTCAATTTAATAAGCGTTTTTATAAGTCTTTCGTTATCTTTTTGATGCAAACCAATGCTAGGCTCATCTAATATATATAAGACTCCTACCAAGCCAGATCCTATCTGTGTTGCCAAGCGTATTCGTTGAGATTCTCCACCAGATAATGTTCCGCTGGATCTAGCAAGCGAAAGGTAGTCTAGTCCCACATCTACCAAAAATCCTATCCTTGCATTGATCTCTTTTAAAATTTGAGCACCTATTGCTAGCTGCCTGTCAGATAAATTTATATTGAGAAAGAAATCTTTTAAATCTCCAATTGGCAACTGAGTTATTTCAGATATATTTTTACCAGCAACTGTGACTGCTAATGCGCTATCCTTAAGACGGTTGCCATGACAACGGCTACACGGAATGCTAGTCATATACGATTCATACTCGGCTTGCATTCCTGCTGATGTTGTTTCTCTATATCTTCGCATGACATGTTCGACGATGCCCGTAAATGCATAATCATAAGTTCTGGTGCCATATTCTCCGTAATAGGTAAATTTAACCTTTTTGCCATCGGTGCCATATAAAATCATGTTCTGAACAGTTGCCGGTAATTTGATAAAAGGGGTGTCTAAGTCAAAATTATATTGCTCCATAAGTTTTTCAAATAAAGCATAGGCGTAACTTTCTTTATTCGCAATAGAGCCCCATCCGATAACGGCAATTGCGCCCTCTCTGAGAGTTAAATTTGGGTTTGGAATGATCAAATCTTTGTCCACTTCTAGCGTTTGACCAAGTCCAGTACATTCGGGGCAAGCTCCATAAGGATTGTTAAACGAAAATAAGCGTGGTTCGATCTCTTCTATGTTTATGCCGCAATCAGGACAAGCAAAATTTTCGCTAAATTGTAGTGTTTGCGTGCCTGCATCTATTATCAATATACCGCCCGTAAGTTTCATAATTGTTTCGATTGAGTCGGTTAATCTTTTGCTAATGCCATCTTTTATAACAAGTCTGTCAACTACAATTTCTATGGTATGCTTCTTCTTTTTATCTAAGGTAACTTCATCCTCAGTTAAATCTACCAATTCGCCATCAATTTTTGCTCTGATATAGCCTTGCTCAACAGCTGATTGCAGTATCTTTTTGTGTTCACCTTTTCTGGCACGTACAACAGGTGCTAATAGCATAATCTTAGTTTTTGCAGGCAATTTGGAGATTTGATCAACCATTTGGTCAATGGTTTGCTTTTTGATTTCTTTGCCACATTTAGGGCAATGAGGAATTCCGACTCGCGCAAATAATAATCGTAAATAATCATATATTTCTGTCACTGTTCCAACAGTAGAGCGAGGGTTTTTGCTAGTAGTTTTTTGGTCTATGGATATAGCAGGAGAAAGCCCTGTAATTTGATCCACATCGGGTTTTTCCATTTGTCCTAAAAATTGTCTAGCATATGAAGAGAGAGATTCTACATAACGCCTTTGCCCTTCTGCATATATTGTATCAAATGCTAATGAAGATTTTCCAGAGCCACTAAGTCCGGTAAATACAATCAGTTGGTCTCGAGTTAATTCTAAATCAATATTTTTTAAATTGTGTTCGCGTGCACCTTTAATAATCAATTTATTTTTCATTATTTTTCCTCTACATGATATTATTTTAAATAGAGTATGTACTATAAGAATACATTTTAAACATTGAATGTTAACAGCGCATTAAAAAAGGGAGAGCTTCAATGTATCTGAAGGCATCTCCCAAAGCAAAAATCATTTTCTATTGATAAACTCTATTGCCGTTGTTAAGGTCACGACCATAATCACAAGTATAAAGCCACTCTACAACGTCACCATCGGATAGTTTATATTCAGTGCAGCTATAGTTCGGAAAGATCCCGTTGACACGATAAATCCAGCCACTGCGTCTTCCTGCATCAGACTTTTCAAAGTTGCCAATACTTTCAATATGTGTTGCATCGCTAAAAAGTAAATTAGAATAATCTAGCTCAAATTCATTCTCTTGACTCAAGCGAAGCAATAAATCAAAAACACTCTCATTTTCCAAAAGAGTAACAATGTTAGTAGGATATATATCACCATCTTCAGGAACGCGTCGGCGTTTTAGAAAATTTAACTTATTTCGATTCACATCTTCTAAGAGAGTATCGCATTCTATACTAAAAGTCACATTTATTTTATTTTCAAGGGCTTTAATATTGGGTAAAGTATTGGCTGCTAAATATTGTGTAGAATCTATAGTAGTGGTGTCGTTAGCTCCCCAAGCAATAGTAAAGATAAAAAGAGTTGTCAAGCCGCTAAATAAACATTTTTTAGTTAGTTTCATTTTCTCCAAAGGTTTATATTTAAACCATCCACCTTTCCTTTAGAATTATTTCAGTATATGCATTAATTAATTGGTTAAAATTGGTTATAACATACATCCCCCCTATTAAAAAGCATTATTAATATTGTATTAATGTTTGATTAAATAAATGTCTATATATTATTTATGTAATTTATAAAAAAATTGTAGCATTGATTTTAAAAAATGTCAATAAATATTTTGGACAAACTATAATTCGTTTTAAACCTGTATATTTTGTAAATTAAGTATACACCCAGGCATATAATTAATTTGTATGAACTAAAGTTAAAGAAAGATGAGGTAATGAAATGCAGCAAAAACTTAATAAATTATTAACTTCAAAATTAATATTAAGTATATCCGGTATTTGTTTGATAATGAGTATTTTAAGTATAAATATGGTGAACTTTGCGTGGGTTACTGTAATTCTTTTGGGGGTGCCAACTATTTATATGGCTATATGTAGATTTATAAAAGAACATTACATAAGCTCTGCCGTTCTTGTAAGCATAGCAATAGTGGCATGTATATGTGTAAATGATATTGTGACCGCAGGAGAGATTATATTTGTTATGGTTTTGGGTAAAAGTATTCAAGATAGAGTTATCCAAAAAGCAAAAGATAGTGTATATAATATTGTAGAAGTAATTCCTAAAAAAGCGCGGGTAATTACCATAAAAAATGATTGCCATATCATAGAAACCATGGTTGATACAGAAGAAGTGGCGTTAGAAAGCATTGTTAGAGTTTTGCCAGGCGAAAATTTTCCGGTCGATGGAGTGATTGTGGCAGGCTATACTGCAGTTAATCAGAGTGTCATAACTGGTGAAAGCTTGCCGATAGATAAAGGTATAAGTCATCGAGTATTTGCAGGAACAACGAATAGCGTCAATGCTGTAGATATAAAGACGATCAAAACCTTTGAAAATTCTTCGATGCAAAAGATGATTAAGTTGGTAACGAAGGCAGAGGCCAAAAAAGCTCCTATAGAAAAAGTTATAGACAGATGGTCTAAGTGGGTGGTTTTAGTCGCGATTATAACAGCAATATTAATATATATAGGGTTAAATTTGTATGTAGATCAAAAAGATTTTGCAATGAACCGCGCGCTGGCGGCTTTAATAACATTTTGCCCATATACATTAACGATGATTACTCCAGTTGCAGTGATCTCGGCAGTAAGGCGTGCCACAAAGCAGGGCGTGGTTATCAAGTCTGGAATAGCGCTAGAGCAGATGGGTGACGCTTGTACTATAGCTTTTGATAAAACTGGTACAATCACAGAAGGAAAGTTGAGAATCACTGATGTTGTAGCATTTGAATATGACGAACAAAAAATAATCAGCATAGCCGCGTCGGTAGAATGGCAATCGATACATCCAATCGGAAGAGCTCTCAAAAAATATGCTATTAATAATAATATACCGATATTAGAACTTCAGGATGTTGAAAGTTTAGAAGGCAAAGGTATTTTGGCCAAATGGGATAATAAAACTGTTTTTGCTGGAAGCGAAAGATTGGTGAGAGAAGATGCAAAGATAAGAATTTCCAAAAGCATTCAAGAGGCCATAAATTTGCTAGTGGATCAAGGAAAGATAATAGACATAGTGGCCGTTGATGGCAAAATAATTGGATTAATAGGATTCGCTGACAAAATTAGAAAAGAATCATTCAGTGTAGTTGCGAAGTTGAGAGAGCTAGGCGTAAATAAGGCGGTGTTGCTAACAGGAGATAATGTAAAGAGTGCCAATTTCATAGCTCAGGCAGTTGGTATCAATAATGTATACGCAGAACTTTTGCCAGAAGGTAAAGTGGTGGTCGTTCAATCTCTTATAGAAAAGCCATCAAACGTATGCATGATAGGAGATGGAATCAATGATGCCCCCGCTCTAAAAACGGCAAATGTTGGAATTGCTATAGGATCAGTGCGTAACGATGTTGCCCTCGATGCTGCAGATATTGTTATAATGGGTGATGAGATTACCAAACTTTTGTATATCAAAAAACTTTCAAATGTAACTCTCTTTGCGATAAAGTTTAACATCATTTTGTTGTTTTTGGCGAGTAGTGTGATATTAGCCCTGTCCATAAGTGGAACTTTAAATACGCGCGAAACTGTGGTGGTATATAATATTAGTTTGATTTTAGTACTGCTGAATGTTATAAATTTATGTAACAAAAAGATCAAGTGATCTATAATATATGAACGATGCATGATATAATGAACATATTTCGGAAATATATTAAATATTGGAGGTAAATTATATGAAAATAGTTGTTTTAGATGGTCATATGCTAAATCCTGGAGAGCTCAGTTGGGAACCTCTTAGTAAGCTGGGAGATTTGGCTGTATATGATAAAACTGATTTTAACAACAAAGCTATTTTGGAGAGAATAGGAGATGCAACTGCAGTTTATACCAACAAAACACCGCTAGATAGAGAGGTTATCGAAAAGTCACCAAATTTAAAATTTATAGGCTTATTAGCAACAGGATATAACATCGTCGATATCGATGCCGCCAAGGAAAATGGAATTGCAGTGTGTAACGTGCCTTCATATGGTTCGCAAGCTGTTGGTCAATTTGCAATCGGACTATTGCTAGAAATTTGTCATCATATAGGTCATCATGCAAATGAAGTAAAAAATGGTCGATGGGAAGCAGATCAAAAGTTTTGCTTTTGGGATTTTCCTCTTATCGAATTGGCTGGTAAAACATTAGGAATCATAGGTTTTGGACGCATAGGAATTAATACCGGAAAGATTGCAAAAGCAATGGGAATGAAAATCATCGCGGTGGATAATTATGAAACTGATGAAGGAAAATCGATCGCGGAATACGTGGCTATGGATACGTTACTTGCCAAATCCGATGTAATTTCGTTGCATTGTCCATTGTTTAAAGAGACAGAAGGTATTATTTGTAAAGAAAATATTAATAAAATGAAAGACGGTGTAATTATCATTAATAATTCTAGAGGGTCGCTAATTGTAGAAGAAGATTTGGCTGATGCGTTAAATTCGGGAAAAGTTTATGCCGCAGGTTTGGACGTAGTGTGTGAAGAGCCGGTTAGAGCAAACAACCCTCTCCTTTATGCCAAAAATTGTATAATTACACCGCATATAAGTTGGGCACCAATAGAAAGTAGGCAACGATTGCTCGATATTGCAGTGGATAATTTGCAAAAGTTTCAAAATGGAAACATAGTTAATTGCGTAAATGGGATAGAAAAATAAAAAACATCGAGTATTGCTGATGCCGCAAATACTAAAAAATCAGTAGCTGCGGCGGTATTATATTAATCTACATCCAGTTGGATTACTACCGGATATTTGGTCTTAATTTTTGGTCCAATAATGGTTAGATGCGCGTCGCAAGATCTAAATTCACATTCTCCGTGCCCCAATATAGAAACCTTTTTGATTACGGCATTAAAGCGGTTGTTGTGTTGCACGTTTCCAAATGTTTTAACGTGAATTACGCCATCGGCAGGCCAGTTCATTGCAAAGATATATATTTTGGCTTTGTTGCACGTAAATCTAAAATCATCGGTAGCATAGCCCTTAAAGTTCATGTCGCTAAAGTGACCCTCTTCTGTTACAGTAGGCCCTTCGCCATATTTTCGATACGGATACGATCCATAAATAGCGTCGCCGTTCACTCGAAGCCATTTGCCAACATCTCTCAAAACTTTGACGTCTCCTTCTGGAAGCGTACCATCTGATTTAGGCCCCACGTTAAGAAGCAAGGAACCGTTTTTGCTAACCACATCAACTAGCGTGGCAACAACCTCGCTGGCATCTTTATAAATATTGCCAGGTGTGTAGCTCCAAGAGTTTTTGGCAACAGAAGTATCGTTTTGCCAGAAGTATGGCGAGATGCCGCTAAGTTGTCCTCGCTCAATATCTTTGACTGCAGAAGTATGCGCAAATGCGTCGTTTTTATAGTTGATAGTAACTTCTTCGCCCCATTCTTTGCCGCGGTTATAATAGTATGCTGCAAATTTTTTGAGGTACGGTTTCATCGGTTTAATTTGTATCCACCAATCAAAGTACATAATTTTAGGTCGGTATTTGTCCACAATTTCACAGGTTCTAGCAAGCCAGTCTTGCATAAACAATTCATCGATATTTACCAAGTCGATTGCTCCAAATGAAGGAGTTTTTTCGCCGCTTTCGGTATCAAATTTACGCTCATAAGATGGCCAATACATATCCCCATATGGAATATACGTGACAGGGTCATCTTCTCGCTCTCGCATTCCGCCCATAAACCAGTAATGTTCCATTCGATGCGATGATGCGCAAAATGTCATCCCCTTTGCTTCGATGGCGGTTTTCAAAAGCCCCATCACATCTTTTTGTGGTCCCATCTTGCTCGCACACCAATCGCTTAACACGCTATCATACATCTGAAATCCATCACAATGTTCGGCAACGGGCATTACAAACTTGGCACCAGATTCTCTAAAAAATTCAGCCCATTCATCTGCATCAAATTTTTCGGCCTTAAACATAGGCACAAAGTCGCGATAGTCAATTCCTGCTCCAAAATTTTCCTGATGAAATGAATAAATATCTTTGCCGCGCTGGATGGCTTCTTTGCGATACATAAAGTTGGGATACCATTCACTGCCAAATGCAGGTACAGTATATACGCCCCAGTGCATAAAGATTCCAAACTTTGCGTCGCGATACCATTTTGGAACCGGATAGTTAACGAGATTTTCCCAGTCATCTTTATACGGACCTTTTGAAATTACTTCATCGATAGTTTTAAGGTAATTATTTAAATGTTCTTTTGAATACTCTGCTGCTTCTATTATCATAATTAAACTCCTAACAAGAAAGATTTTTACTGTTTTATATTATCATAAACCGATAATTGATACTATTAAAAAATATTCAAAATTTTTTAAAAAACTTTTGATGTGAACAAAAATTGCAATAATAGTTTACGCTGCCGTCAAAAAGTGATATAATTGTTTTGTAATGAATTTGTAGAAAAGATTTAATAATAGGGAGGAAGAGAAAATGAATGGTATTACAATGATGGCAATTGCAATTGTGGCTCTCGGATTGGCATACATATTATATGGCAAGTGGCTCGAAAAAACTTGGGGCATTGATGCAGATAAAAAAACTCCAGCATATGAATATGAAGATGGAGTGGATTACGTTCCTGCAGATGCGAATGTGGTGTTTGGACATCAGTTCGCGTCGATTGCCGGGGCGGGGCCGATCAATGGTCCAATTCAGGCCGCTATGTTTGGGTGGTTGCCAGTTCTATTATGGGTTATCATCGGAGGAATATTTTTTGGTGCGGTACAAGACTTTGTTTCGATGTACGCTTCTGTTAAAAATAAAGGTAAAACTATAGGCTATTTAATAGAAAAGTATATAGGAAAATTGGGTAAAAAGATGTTCTTACTATTTTGCTGGCTGTTTTGCATCTTGGTGATCGCCGCGTTTGCGGATATTGTTGCAGCAACATTTGATGGCTTTGCAAATTCTGGAGCAGAGATCGAAGCCAACGGTGCTGTTGCGAGCACATCGATGATTTTTATTGCAGAGGCAGTAGCGCTCGGATTTATTCTAAAAAAGTATCGATTTAGTAAAGGTATAAATACTAGTATTGCGGTAGCGTTGCTCGTTGCGGGGATAGCGCTCGGAATGATGTTTCCTATTTTTGTTGAAGGGTCTAGTTGGCATCTAATAATATTTATATACATTGGCATTGCAACCATTACTCCAGTTTGGGCGTTGCTTCAACCTCGTGACTATTTAAACTCATACCTGTTGGTAATCATGATTTTGGCCGCAGTGGTGGGAGTATTTGTTGCTAATCCTGAGATCAATATGGAGATGTTTACGGCATTTAATGTAGGGGGATTGAGCATGTTCCCGTTCTTGTTTGTAACAATTGCATGTGGCGCAGTCTCAGGATTTCACTCACTAGTATCTTCTGGAACATCATCTAAGCAGATTAAAAACGAAAAGCACATGCTGCCGATTTCATATGGGTCTATGTTGTTAGAAGTATTGTTAGCCGTAATCGCATTGATAGCGGTTGCGTCGTTTGCTTCGGGGGAAGCTGCTGCCAACGGATACACAACGCCGGCACAAATTTTTGCAGGAGCAATTGCCAACTTTTTGAACACTTTGGGACTTCCACATAATGTAGTTTTTACATTAATAAATTTAGCAGTTTCGGCATTTGCGTTAACAAGTTTAGACTCTGTTGCGAGAATTGGGAGAATATCTTTTCAAGAGTTGTTTATTGATGATACCAAAAAGCCAAACGCGGTAACTACCGTATTGGCAAATAAATATTTTGCAACATTGGCGACATTGGCGATGGCATATGCATTGGCAAAGTTAGGGTATGCGGCAATTTGGCCATTATTTGGGGCATCAAATCAGTTGCTATCCGTAATAGCGTTGCTAGCCTGTGCGGTGTATCTAAAGCATGCAAAAAAGAAGAACGGGATGTTGATTATTCCGATATGTGTAATGATGATAATCACGTTTTCTGCGTTGGCTCAAAATATTATTAAGCTAGTTATCTTGTTTGGGGCAGGCGAAGGTATCAATGCTGGAAACATTTTACAATTGATATTTGCAATTCTAATAGCAGGATTAGGCGCAAGCGTAACATACGAAGGAATCAAGAAGCTATTTAAAAAAGATGAAGACATGACCGAAGACAGCACCGCGATAGCAGGGTAATCTAAAGGTAATTGATATGTATAGGGGGCTATTATTTAGCGATAACAGCCCCATTTTTATATTGCGTGTGTTATTTTTTCTTTTTTTTAGATGGAGTAATTTCTTCTGCAACTTCCATAACAAGTTCTTCAGTCTGAGAACTTTGAACATTAGATCTGTCTTTAGTTTTCTTCTTAGCTTTGTTATTCTTATTTTTTGCCATCTCAAATATCTCCTTTAAAAAAAAATAAAATAATTACGGAAATAGTATGCCAGGTATTTTCTGATCTTATACATAAATTGAAAAAAATTTAAATTTTTTGGCGGTCGAAGCAGGGAGAGATGTTATATAAATGCAAAAACATGGTTATACTGAGAGTATAATTTTAACTTGAAGGGATAATTATGGAAACTAAGACACAGTCAAATTTTATAAATACAATTATTGAGAAGGATTTAGAGTCAAAAAAGCATGATCAGATCATAACGAGATTTCCGCCAGAACCAAATGGCTATTTGCACATAGGTCACGCAAAGAGTATATGCTTAAATTTTGGCATTGCTAAACAATTTAATGGCAAGGTAAATTTGAGATTTGATGATACCAACCCTACTAAAGAAGATGAAGAATACGTAAATTCGATTCAAGAAGATATAAAATGGCTTGGATTTAAGTGGGATCAGCTGTTGTTTGCATCAAACTATTTTGACACTATGTATGCTAAGGCAGTGCTCCTGATTAAAAAGGGACTTGCGTATGTATGTGAACTAACTCCCGAAGAAATGAAAGAATATCGCGGAACTCTGAGTGAACCAGGCAAAGATAGTCCGTATCGCAATAGAAGTGTGGCAGAAAATCTAGAATTATTTGAAAAAATGAAGAATGGAGATTTTCCAGATGGATCGCGTGTGTTGCGTGCCAAAATTGATATGAGTAGCCCAAACATCAATTTCCGTGACCCTATTTTATATCGCATTTCTCATAATACGCATCACAATACTGGCGATAAATGGTGCATATACCCAATGTATGACTTCGCGCATTCTCTAGAAGATGCTATAGAAGGGATCACGCATTCGATATGTACGCTGGAGTTTGAAGATCATCGCCCGCTATACGATTGGGTGGTTCGAGAATGTGAAATGGAAAGCGTTCCTCGTCAGATAGAGTTTGCGCGCCTAAATATGACCAATACAGTTATGAGCAAGAGAAAGCTTAAGTTGCTAGTAGATGAAGGAATAGTTGACGGATGGGACGATCCCAGAATGCCAACTATATCAGGGCTTCGAAGACGCGGTTATACAGCAGAAGCAATTAGAAACTTATGCTTCGAAATTGGTGTTGCAAAGGCAAGTTCGGTAGTGGATTCTCAGATGTTAGACTATTTCGTACGAGAAGACTTGCTTCCAAAGGCTCCTCTGGCTATGGCAATCATCAATCCTCTAAAAGTGGTTATTACAAATTATCCAGAAGATAAAACTGAGTATGTGGAAATTGAGAATAACCCTAAAAACGAAGCAATGGGAAGCAGAAAAATTTTGTTTTCAAGAGAGATTTATATAGAACGAGATGACTTTATGGAAGTGCCTGCAAAGAAATATTTTAGACTGTTTCCGGGTAATGAAGTGCGCCTTAAGGGAGCATATTTTATAAAATGTACCGATGTTATTAAAGACGATGCGGGCAATGTAACAGAAATCCGAGCAACATACGACCCAGAAACTAAAAGTGGAAGTGGCTTTACTGCACGAAAAGTAAAATCCACAATTCATTGGATAAGCGTAAAAGATGCGCTGCCATGCGAGTTTAGATTTTTTGAGCCATTGATAGAAGATGATAAAGAAGAAAATAAAGGGAAGCATTTCTTAGAACAAATCAATCCAAATTCGCTTCAAATATTTGAGGGATATATAGAAAAAGAAGCGATTAAAAATGCAAAACCATTGGATAAATTTCAGTTTGTTCGACATGGATTTTTCAATGTAGATACCAAATATACTACAAAAGACAAGCTAGTATTTAATCAAATTGTGCCATTAAAGAGTTCATTTAAAATATAATATAGATTGCCAGCATTGGAAGCTGCAAAAAATTTTAAAAATTTTGGAATAAATTTCGAGTGGTGCTAATATTATAGAGTTATAAGATTGACAATGGGGTCAGCATTCATTTTTGGGGATGCTGGCTTTTTTTATATTTTGTTGACAATGGGGTCAACGCCTGTATTTGCATGGGTGTTGATCTTTTTATATTTTAAGAGGGGGAAATGAAAATGAAAAAATTTGGTGGCGCAATTGCAATTTTAGTATCTATGATAGGAATAACAGGATGCAACAGTGAGGTAGCGGATGATAATACTGTAAAAGTTGGATTATTACATTCGTTGACAGGTTCGATGGCAATTAGCGAAAAATCCGTGCGCGATGCGGAGGTGTTGGCAATCACTCAGATCAACGAAGCAGGGGGAGTTTTAGGAAAGCAGATCGAATACATCTCCGAAGATGGTGCATCTGACCCTTCAACTTTTGCAACAAAAGCTGAAAAACTAGTTGATAGCGAAGATGTGGCGGCGGTTTTTGGTTGCTGGACCTCTTCATCACGCAAGGCAGTAAAATCGATATTCGAAGATTATGGCGCATTACTATGGTATCCTGTTCAATACGAAGGAATGGAAGCGAGTAGTAATATTGTATATACAGGAGCGGCTCCGAATCAGCAAATCGTACCCGCAATAGAATATCTGATAGACCAAGGTTACGATGACTTTTTCTTATTAGGATCCGACTATGTATTTCCAAGAACTGCCAATATGATCATAGAAGCTCAGCTTGCAGCTTATGATGACATACATATAGTGGGAGAAGAGTATGCAGATATGGAGCAAACCGACTTCGCGGCTATCATCGCCAAAATAGAAGAAGCCGATCCAGACGTAATAATAAATACGCTAAACGGAACTGGCAACGTATCGTTTTTTAAGCAAATGTCTGAGAAAAATTATACAGCAGAAGATTATATGACTATGTCTTTTTCGATTGCAGAAGAAGAGGTTGCGACAATCGGGGCAGAGATATTACAAGATCACTTGGTTTCCTGGAATTATTATCAAACTACAGATACACCAGAAAACGAAGCATTTGTTGAAGCGTACAAAGACATGTTTGGTGCCAACAGAGTAACAAGCGACCCGGCTGAAGCGGCATACAACGCGGTTTACCTATGGAAAGCGGCGGTAGAGATGGCAGGCAGCTTTGCGGTAGAAGATGTGTTAGACGCAATAGCAACAGGGGCAGTATCTTTTGATGCGCCAGAAGGAACCGTCATAATCGATGGACAAAATCAGCATCTAGCAAAGCCGGTGCGCATAGGAGAAGTAAGAGAAGACGGGTTGATCTACGAAGTCTTTGCAACAGGAGAGGCAGTAGCGCCAGATCCATATCTAACAACCTATGATTGGGCAGAAATAATACGTTAAAAATTTGTGAGGGAGAGGGTAAGAATGAATCAATTTGTAAATACACTATTTAATGGATTGAGTTTGACATCAATAATTTTATTGGCCTCGTTGGGATTATCAATAACATTTGGTTTAATGCGCGTAATTAATATGGCTCATGGAGAATTTATCATGATTGGCGCATATGCAACATATGTGGTGCAGATGGTGTTTGCAGCAGTGGTGCCAGAGCAATTTCAAAGTTGGTATTATGTGGTTGCGATACCGATAGCATTCTTGGCGGCATTTGCAATCGGAAGTCTACTAGAAAAGCTGGTAATTTCGAGATTATATGGTCGTGAAATTGATTCGCTTCTAGCAACATTTGGAGTCAGCCTTATATTACAACAATTGGCAAGGTCCATTTTTGGTGCGCAAGGCGTAAATGTAAAAGCACCAGAATTTTTGTTTGGAGGTATTTCGATAGGAGGAATTACCCTTTCGTATAACAGACTTTTCATAATTTTCAGCGTGGTAATGTGTATTGTATTGACATGGTACATAATGTATCGTTCGGGATTTGGCAAACAGATGAGAGCAGTAATGCAAAACAGAGGAATGGCACAATGTATGGGCATAAATTCGAGGCGAGTAGATAATCTGACATTTGCAATAGGTTCGGGAATTGCGGGGATAGCAGGTTGTTCGATATCGCTGCTAGGCTCGGTGGATTCCACAGTGGGGCAAAACTATATCGTGTATGCCTTTATGGTGGTAGTGTTGGGCGGCGTTGGAAATCTCAAAGGCAGTGTGATCGGTGCGGCAATCATAGGGTTTGCTAGTATATTTGCAGAGAACTATACATCCGCAACGATGGCAAAAGCAATTGTGTTATTCATAGTGATAATATTTTTGCAAAAGCGGCCACAAGGATTGTTTGTAGTGAGAAGTAGAGACTTAGATTAAGGGGGGATTGCAATGAAAGGAAAAGGAGAAAATATCAGCTTTGCGGTGATTGTAATAATTTTAGCGATGGTTCCGGTGCTATTGCAATTAAACTTAATAGGCGGAAGCTCAACAGTAATCTTTATAGGAAAATGCATGGCATATGCAATTGTGGCGATAGGCATAGATCTAATTTGGGGATACACAGGAATACTTAGCTTGGGGCATGGGCTATACTTTGCGCTCGGGGGCTATGGGATGGCAATGTACTTAAAATTGGTGAGTACGGGAGGAGAAATTACGGACTTTATGCGAGTGGGAGGTATAGAAGAACTACCATTAATATGGAAAATATTTGAATATCTACCAAATGCGATGTTTTTTATGATAGCCATTCCGGCAGCAGTTTCATTTTTGGTGGGCTATATGATGTTTAAAAATAGAGTTAAGGGAGTATACTTTTCGATCATCTCGCAGGCACTAACATGGGCCATGTATTCAATATTTATTTCGCTGTCGCCATATACAAATGGAAACGTTGGAATAACAGAAATCAAGTCGTTGTTTGGAAGCGTAAAAGGGGATGCCAACCGCGGAAATATGTTTTTGTTGTTCTATGCGACACTGGCAGTTCTGATACTGGTTTATGTATTTGCAAAGTTTTTGGTAGGTCGAAAGTTTGGGAGAGTGTTGGTTGCGATCCGCGATGGTGAAAACAGAACTTATTTTTCGGGATATAGCGTAAGTTTGTTTAAGACTTTTGTATACGTATTGTCTGCAGTAATTGCGGCGGTAGCAGGCGCGATATTTGTAAACTTTAACGGAAGCATTACGCCGTCTGAAATGACGATAGAGTTTTCGATCATGATGGTAATTTGGGTTGCAGTAGGAGGTCGAGGTACCATAATCGGAGCAGTAATCGGGGCTTTTTTGATCAACATTGGTCAGTATAACCTGAGCTCTGGAATTTTTGTAGAAGCGTGGCAATATATAATTGGGGCAGTATTTTGCTTAACGATCCTATTTTTTAAAGGTGGATTGGTGGGCTTGGCAAAAGAGCAAATCCCAGCTGCAATAGCAAAGTTAAAAAAGCGCAAGTCGCCGACAGTGGTCGTGGCGATATCAAAGGAGGCATAGGCTATGTCAGATACAGTAATAGATATCCGTCAAATATCAGTTTGCTTTGATGGTTTTCACGCATTGACAGACGTGACATCCAAAGTTAGACGCAACACAATTCATTTTTTTATAGGCCCAAATGGTGCGGGCAAAACAACTCTGCTAGATATTATATGCGCAAAGACGAAGCCCACTTCGGGGAAGGTTTCGTTTTTTCCTAAAGGGCATAACGGAATATTGCTAACGGGAATGAAGGAATATCAAATTGTAAGAAAAGGTATAGGCCGCAAATTTCAGGTGCCATCGGTGTTTGTAAATCTAACAGTGAGAGAGAATATGGAGCTTTCGTTAAAATCGCATAAAGGCATTTGGGATAGTATCTTAAAAAAGCCTTCGCTACAAGAATATTCAGAAATCGAGCGGGTGCTAAGAAAAATTGATTTGCTAGACAAGATAGACACCAGAGCTGGGGCATTGGCACATGGGCAAAAGCAGTGGCTAGAGATTGGAATGCAGCTAGTGCAAAAGCCCGAAGTAATTATGCTAGATGAGCCGGCAGCAGGCATGGGTAAGCCAGAAACGTTTAAAACCGGAGAAATTTTAAAGGAAATAAAAAAGGAATGTACAATAATCGTGATAGAGCATGATATGGAATTTGTGAAGCAAGTGGCAGATGTTGTAACAGTACTACATGAGGGAAAGGTGCTCAGAGAAGGGCATATCGACGACATCCTAAATGATCAAACTGTTCAAGCCGTCTATCTGGGAAGGGGATAAGAGCCATGATAAAGATTAAAAATTTGTATACGTATTATGATGAAAGTATGATTATCGAAAATTTATCGCTTGATATTCCGGCGGGAGAAATCGTAAGTCTCATTGGCAGAAACGGAGTAGGCAAAAGCACCACGCTAAAAAGCATCATGGGTCTCGCCAAAACCCCAAGGGGTAGCATCTCGCTCGACAGCACAGATATCACCAACCTCCCTACCTATAGCAGAGCAAAAATGGGCATCGGATATGTGCCGCAAGGCAGAGATATATTTCCGCAAATGACGGTAGAGGAAAATTTGGAGCTGGGACTGCAGCCGATTGGAGGTCGTGGAAAAATTCCAGAGTATCTATACGACTTATTTCCGATACTGCCGCAGTTTGCAAAGCGAAAAGGAGGAGATTTGTCGGGTGGGCAACAGCAACAACTGGCGATTGCGCGTGCGTTGGTGGCGGAGCCAAAAATTTTGATACTCGATGAGCCCACAGAAGGAATTCAACCGTCGATAATTGAAGACATTGGTGTGGCCATAAAAAAAGTAAACGAATGGAAAGGGATTACAATATTGCTAGTGGAGCAATACTTAGATTTTGTTCTAAAGAATAGTACAATAATAAACGTGATGGAAAGAGGCGAGGTAATTCTGACTGTTACAGCGGACGTTGCCGATGGAAAGCAAATTCAAAAATTGATGACACACTAAGGGGCCGTTGGGGCTCTTAACTCCGCCGGAAAAGGTTGTAAAAGCAACGCTACCATTTTATTTGGCAATGATAGTGGTTTTGATGCTAGTAACATTTATACCGCAGATCAGCTTGTGGTTGCCTAGCTTACTAATAAAATAGCGAAAAATACCTCTTATGCGAGCATCAGTTGCGGCACAGGAGGTATTTTTTTATTGATGACATTGGTGGCTTGCCAGTTTTGCCCGAAACAAGTTCCATAAAGTTTCGGTATCGCCAGATGCGTTTGGGATGATATACGCCTTCGTTGCAATATAAATATACGTAACATCTTTGCGTTTCCATACGCTGTCGACTTGCGACCATTTAAATGTCATATGAGAATTATTCGATGCGGCAATAGTAATGCTATCAGATGTGAATGCTAAATCATAAGCAAACTTGGGTTGAGCCAGCTGAAATCGATTACACTCCTTCTTTATAGATGCCTCAAATGTTACAACGTATACAAAAGGAATTGTAAGCATTACAAAAAATAATACGGCGGCAAAAATGAGTGAATCTTGCGTTTGTATTGCAGATACTGTGGCAAATATTCCAAGTAACCCAAATATGGCAACGAACACAACTGCCGCAATCAGCTTGCGTTGATGTATCCAAGCGTCAAATCTGGCAAATTTAGTAAACTCAATATCGTCTAAAGCAACTGAAAATTTTTGCTTATCTTCCACTGTAGCACCTCCTTTATCAGAAAAAGTATACACGATTTTTATCTAAATTACTAGATTTAATGTTAAAATTGCCTTGAAATTTTCTAGTATTTGGTATTACAATAAATAAAGTAAATTTTTAGAAATGAGGTAAATCATGCATTTAACACCACGAGAAATGGAACGACTGATGATTCATCAAGCGGGAGAACTGGCAAAGGCTAGGCGAGGAAGAGGGCTCAAGCTAAATTATGTAGAAGCGGTGGCGTACATTTCGTCCGAGCTATACGAGCTGGTGCGCGACGGCAAAACGGTAACCGAGCTGATGCAAATAGGAGCAACTTTTTTGGAGCGAGATGATGTTATGGAGGGTGTTCCAGAGATGATTGAAGAAATTCAGATAGAAGGAACTTTTCCAGACGGTACAAAGCTGGTTACGGTTCATAACCCAATACGATAAAAAGAAGGAGCGGAGGATATGATTCCTGGAGAGATAATATTAGCAAAGGCAGCGATCGAAATCAATGCCGAAAAAAATACAAAGACGATTAAGGTTAGAAATCTGGGAGATAGGCCGGTTCAAGTTGGGTCTCATTTTCACTTTTTCGAAGTAAACAAACTCTTGCATTTCGAAAGAGCGCAAGCATATGGATATAGACTCAACATCGCGTCGGGAACGTCGGTGAGGTTTGAGCCTGGCGAAGAGAAGCTTGTAGAAGTGGTAGAGCTTGGTGGAAATAAAATTTGCGTCGGCCTAAATGGGATGACAAATGGAAAAATAGAAACTACAGCAGAAATAATAGAAATGATAGAAGCAGTAGAAGAAATGATGGAATTGACAGAAACGATAGAGGTGTGTAGATAATGATAATATCCAGAAGTAGCTATGTATCGATGTTTGGGCCCACTGTTGGTGATAAAGTTCGGCTGGCAGATACGGATTTATTTATTGAAGTAGAAAAAGATTATACGGTATATGGAGAAGAAGTTAAGTTTGGTGGCGGAAAAACTCTGCGAGATGGAATGGGATCTAGCGCAACGGCAGCCTCCGACGCCGCACTAGATGTGGTAATCACCAATGCTCTGATACTAGATCACTGGGGAATTGTAAAGGCAGACATAGGCATCAAAGACGGCAAAATTGCAGGTATTGGAAAGGCAGGAAATCCGGATATCCAAGATGGAGTATCGATGATTGTTGGTGCAAGCACAGAGGCTATTGCTGGTGAAAACATGATCATCACCGCAGGCGCGATCGATACGCATATCCATTATATCTGTCCTCAGCAAATAGAAACAGCGTTATATAGCGGGGTGACCACAATGATTGGAGGTGGCACTGGTCCTTCTGCAGGAACAAACGCTACCACTTGTACACCCGGCCCTTTTAATATAGAACGAATGCTCGAGGCTGCAGAAGAATATCCAATGAACTTGGGCTTCTACGGAAAGGGTAATTGTTCCACAGAAGCGCCTCTTGCAGAGCAGATTCTTGCAGGTGCAATGGGACTTAAGTTGCATGAAGATTGGGGATCGACTCCGGCAGCGATCGATCAGTGCCTTACAGTTGCAGATAAATATGATGTGCAAGTTGCCATACACACAGACACATTAAACGAGGCAGGATGTGTAGAAGATACTATCGCGGCCATTGCGGGACGAACCATCCACACGTTTCATACAGAAGGAGCAGGAGGAGGCCATGCGCCAGACATAATTACTATTGCGGGGATGGAAAATGTATTGCCAGCTTCAACAAATCCAACCATGCCATATACGAGAAACACGCTAGATGAGCATCTAGACATGCTGATGGTGTGTCATCATTTAGATAAAAAAATTTCAGAGGATGTTGCATTTGCCGATTCGCGAATTCGCCCCGAGACTATTGCGGCGGAGGATGTGCTGCATGACATGGGAGTTTTTTCGATAATGTCTTCAGATTCTCAGGCAATGGGAAGAGTAGGCGAAGTAATTACCAGAACATGGCAAACAGCTCACAGCATGAAAGTCCAAAGAGGGCCGCTTCCCGAAGATAAAGCGGGTAACGATAATTTTAGAGCAAAGAGATATGTTGCAAAGTATACAATAAACCCTGCAATAGCGACGGGCTTTGCGGAACATGTGGGGTCTGTTGAGGTGGGCAAAATCGCGGACTTGGTCATATGGAAACCAGCGTTTTTTGGAGTAAAGCCAGAGATGATTATTAAAGGAGGTTTTATTATTGCCGCAAAGATGGGTGACGCCAATGCATCGATCCCGACACCGCAACCAGTAATATATAAAAATATGTTTGGGGCAGCTGGAAAGGCAAAATATAAAACCTGCGCAACGTTTGTATCAAAAGCAAGTTTGGAGAATGGTATCAAAGAGCGATTGGGCCTTGAAAAGATGTTGATCCCGGTATCGAACTGTAGAAATATTGGCAAAAAAGATTTAATACACAACAATGCGACGCCGTCAATTGTAGTAGATGCAGAAACCTACGAAGTTGCAGTGGACGCAGAAGTGATAAAAAGTAATGTTGCAATGACACTGCCGATGACGCAGTTATACTATTTATTTTAGGAGGCAATTATGCTAATAGAAAAAGTTATAGGAAATATAGAAGATTATCAAAACTATGTTCCCACAAAAATTGAAATTGAGTGGCACGAGCGTCACAAGAGAATTATTAAGAAAGGCGATATTGCCATAAGATTTGACGATGCGCAAGCGGCTTTAGGTCTAAAAACTGGCGACGTATTGGCAACAGAGGGGGCGGTAGCGTATGTTGTAGAAATATTGCCTGCAGAAGCATTGATTATCAATGTGCCAAATGCAGCGATGGTAGCAAAAGTGTGCTATGAAATTGGCAATAGACATGCTCCGCTATATAAAGGAAGCGATCCTCTAGAGTTTTATACAACGGTAGAAGAGCCGATCAAAGTGTTGCTAGAAAAGCTGGGCGTTGCGGTACATGTTGGAGAGGCAGTGTTTACAGACCAAAATATGATTTCGGGTTCAGCAGGGCATTCGCATTCTCATGATGGCGGATACGATGGCAGTGATGGCAAGTTAGAAGGTAAATTTTATGCGCACACCCACAAGTACTAGCTTATACTTGCTGATGCAGGTAAACGATGCGGTATTTCCAATAGGATCTTATAATCATTCGTATGGATTAGAATCATATATCGCATATGACAAAATTAAAAATAAGGCAGACGCAATTGCCTATATTTCTTCCAATTTAAAAATAATGGCAACATATACAGAACTGCTATCGGCATCGTTGGCATTTGACTATGCAGAAACAAACTGTGCCGAAAAATTATGCGAGCTAGACAAAACGCTTCTTGCCTTAAAGTCTGCAAAAGAAATTCGAGAAGCCAGCCTCAAATTGGGTAACCGATTTATAAAGACCATAACGTCTATGGGGATAGTGATGAAGTTTGTACACTTGCTTAACTATTCAGTAATATATGGTGCGTTTTGTAGTGGCATTGAAGTAGATAAGAGAACCGCGTTGGAGTTTTATATTTATTCGCAAGTCTCGGCAGTTGTTATAAACTGCGTTAAGACAGTGCCTCTTAGCCAAACCGAAGGACAGCAAATCTTGCATGAAATGGCAAAAGAATATGACGAAATTATTGACAAAGTGTTGGCTGCACACGAAGAAGATCTGGGGTTGGCTTCCCCTGCATACGATATACGATGCATGCAACACGAAACGCTCTATTCGAGATTATATATGTCATAAGCAAAATTGGTAAAATAAGAAAGAGGAATCTATATGAATTATGTAAAAATAGGGGTTGCAGGGCCGGTGGGATCGGGAAAAACTGCCTTGATCGAATGCTTAACGAGGAGGCTTTCGGCAGAATATAGTATTGCGGTTGTAACAAATGATATCTATACAAAAGAAGATGCGGAGTTTTTGGCGCAAAACAGTGTGTTAGAAATAGATAGAATTATAGGAGTAGAAACGGGAGGCTGCCCGCATACGGCAATACGCGAAGATGCTTCTATGAATTTGGAGGCAATAGATGAGTTGACCAAGCGCTTCGATGACTTGGATATCATATTTGTAGAAAGCGGTGGAGATAATTTATCGGCAACGTTTAGCCCGGAGTTGGTTGATGCGACGATTTTTGTAATCGATGTTGCCGAGGGAGATAAGATTCCGCGAAAAGGTGGGCCGGGAATAACTCGATCTGATCTATTGCTAATCAATAAGATAGACCTTGCACCATATGTGGGAGCCAGCCTTGATGTGATGGAGCGCGATGCAAAGTTGATGAGAAAGGGCCGTCCATTTGTTTTTTCAAACATAAAAGGTAATGTGGGCATTGACGAGGTTGTTGCTTGGATTAAGAGTGATATATTATTAGAAGGATATAGCAATGACAAATAATTATGCTCAAATTTCTGAATTAAATATTAAAATGAGAGATAATATATTGTATAATTGTTACTTTACGTCGCCGTTTAAAGTAATGACACCGTTTGCGGCAGATGATGGGTTTGTATCGGTGATGCTTCTCTCATCATCTGCAGGAATTATGGAAGGCGATACGCAAAATATAGCAATAGATATAGAAGAAAATAGCAAAGTGGAGATAACATCTCAGTCATATGAGAAAATTCACAAAATGAAAACTGGCTGCGCAACGAGGGAAACAGCCATTTCTGTTGCAAGCGAATCTGAGTTACTATATACCCCGATGCCAACCATTCCGTTTGCAGACTCCGCTTTTGCTAATGTCACAACGGTGAAGTTAGCGGATGACGCATCGAAGTTGATGTTTGCAGAAGTGTTGGTTGCGGGGCGGGTTCATTATAATGAAGTTTTTCGATATAGATATTACAAATCTAGGCTCAAAATTTATGTTGCAGAAGAGTTGATATATTTTGATAACGCGAGGTTTGAGCCACAGGAAATGGCGATGTCGGGATTATTGCTATATGATGGGTATACGCACCTGTTGCATGCGGTTATGGTAGGATATGGCAGCAAATCGATAGTGGCGATAAGAGAATATTTGAGCAACATAGCGGAGGAAGTACTATTTGGTGTGAGCCAAGCTCTTGGAGATGCCGTAGTGGTAAAAGTATTGGGATATAATTCGCAAGTATTGATGAGTATTATAGATAAATTGAAGCAACTAAAAAAAGGGTCACAGTAATCTGTGAACCCAATAAAATTATCCCTTTAGCGCCCCAACCATAATTCCTTGTACAAAATATTTTTGTACAAATGGATATAAAATAAGCATAGGAGCTGTTGATACAACGATAACCGAGTACTGTAACATGTTTTGTAGGTTTTCGCGGTATAAAATTTCTTCCATAGTGTATCCGGCTGACGACATTTCTGTATTCTGCCCAATGATTAAAATATCTCGCATGATAAGTTGCAATGGATAGTAGTCAGGAGTGTGTAGATAAATCATTGCGTTAAAGAATGCGTTCCAGTGGCCAACAGCATAGTATAGCGTGATTACCGCAATGATAGGCTTTGACAGCGGAAGTACAATTTTTAGCAAGTAGCCAATATCGCTGCAGCCATCCATTGTAGCCGCTTCGAGTAGCTCGTTGGGAATCGACTTCTGAAAATATGTGCGAGTGATAACCATATTCCAAATGCCAAGCGCCCCAGGAATTATCATAACCAGCGGATTGTCAATAAGATGAAGATCTTTGTATAGCAAATAGGTAGGAATCATTCCGCCGTTAAACCACATTGTGAACGCAAAAAATAGTGTAATCTGATTTCTATACGGAAGCTTGGAGCGAGATAGCGCGTATGCTGCCATAACAGTCATCGCAACGTTGATTGCGGTGCCCGAAACTGTATATAAAAATGTATTTTTGAAGCCAGTTGGAATGCTGTTGTGTTCTAAAATAGCCTTGTACCCATCGAAAGTGATATCAAAGGCCAGAAGACAACTTCTCCGGCAGCGACGCGGGCGCCAGAGCTAAATGATGATATGAAAATATACCACAAAGGATATAGAATAATTATCGCAGTAAAGATAAGTAAAGCATAAACGATAACATAAAATACCTTGTCGGAATTGAACTCCCGCTTAGGTTTTTTTGGTGTAACTAATTTTGTAGTTGGCTGTAAATTTTCTACCATAAGCTCATCTCCCCATATTTCTGTGCTACTTTATTAACAATAAAAATCAGTATAAACGCAATGACAGACTGAAATAATCCTACTGCAGAGGTATAGGAAACATCTGGAAATGATGCGGCGATACCCATCTTATATACATAGGTAGAAATAACCTCCGATGCCGATGCGTTGAGAGAGTTTTGCATAAGTAAGGTTTTCTCAAGCCTACATTTAAGATGCGTCCCAAGCTAAGAATCAGCAAAATGGTTATCTGCGGGATGAGGGCAGGAAAGTCGATGTGGCGGATTCGTTGAACTACGTTGGCGCCATCGACCATAGCCGCTTCGTGTAAACTTATATCAACGCCCGTCAAAATCGCAATATAGATGATCGCAGAAAAGCCCATCGTTTGCCAGATCCCAGACCAGACATATACCGACGAGAATGCCTCGGGCATAGCAAGCAAATTGAGGCTATAGTCTATTCCAAAGACCCCAAGTAGATTGTTGATCAGTCCGTTTCGAGGGTCGAGAGTTTTCATTATGATAGAAACCATAACAACAACTGAAATAAAGTGAGGCGCGTATGTAATGATTTGAACCGATTTGCCAAACTTTTTGTTAGGACAGTACTTTAGTAATATTGCCAAAATTACAGGAAACGGAATACCCACAACAAGCCCATAAAGACTGATGGTTAAAGTGTTTTTCATGATGTCAGCAAATTGATAATAATCGAAAAAGCGTGCAAAGTGTTCGAAGCCTACCCACTCGCTTCCCCAAATGCCATCCACTGGTCGATAATCACGAAACGCAATTTGCGCTCCATACATAGGAAAATAGTGGAAAACCAACATATACAGCATCGGAAGTAGGAGTAGAAGATATAGTTGCCAGCAATCAAGAAAGGCAGCCTTGGTACGCTCCCATCTAGATTTTTTTGTTTACTATTCATGAATTGCCTCCTTTTATAGTTTGAAAATTATATATTATCATGACAATTATATGGTACGCTTATTTGGTTGTCAAGCAAAAATTACACCAAAGTTAAGAAAATGTGAAGAAAAAAAGCCTACGATGCGTCATCATAGGCAACTAGTAATTATTTCTTATTTAGCTTATCTATTTCTACTTGCCAAATTGCGCTTTGAGATTCGAGAGCTTCCATAACGGTTTGTTCGTTCCAATAGATTTTGTCGGCGGCGGTACTGGTCTTGACGGCATTATTAATTAAAATGGATAGGTCTGATGTGGCAACGCCGTTGCTTCGCATAAGAGCAATGCTTTCCTCGACTGCACGAGGATCTCGATAGATAGGATATAAAGCTGCCATCCAGTCGTCGGGGCCATCATATCCAGGCGCAGGGTCCATCCACATGTCATAAGCAAATGCTATTGCTTCGGCCTCATCTTTAGAAAAACTGTTTGGAATAACGAATGCGGAGTCGTTAAATAGCGCCGTATAGTTTTCTGCATCGGGGCCCTTAGGAAAGACCACCAAGCCGTAGTCATCGGTCATGTCTGTTGAAAATCTTGTTGCAGCTTCAGACTCATTTCCGAGATACATGGCAATTTTACCGGTAACAAACAAATCTTGATGCCCATCCCATCTCTCGGGTGCCGTGCCAAAGCCAGTGTCATAATATGCGTTAGCCCACTCGAAGGCCTTTAAACTTTCGGAAGACATAGTGTTATTGTAAAACATTCCGTCCTCATCTTTTGCAATATAGCTTCCGCCATTTGAAAATACTGCGGCAGCGGTAAAGTTCCCAGACGAAATAGAAATAGCATATATGTCATTGATGCCATCGTTATCAGTATCGCGTGTAACTTGCTGGCTAATCTCCATAAATTGGTCCCAAGTCCAGTCTCCCGAAGCTTGCAAATCATATAGCAAATCAGGATCTAGACCAGCTTCTTCAAATAGACGTTTATTGAAAAATAATACTTTGGAAGGGCGGCTGATAGGTGCAATTCCATAGACGCTGTCTCCTACGGTCATTATTTCTCGAAGAGGTTGGCTCCATTTGGGATCATCCAAATCGAAATTTTCTAGCGTGGCTAAGTCATAGGCCAATCCGCTGTCTTTTGCAACGCCAACTAGAGAGGCATTAAATCTAAACATGCTTGCTGCTGGCTCTCCAGCCATAGTAGAAGTGGAGAATAATTCTGGTATATCTTGCCATCTGCCAACACCAATCATTTCAAAGGTGAAATTATGTTTATCCATCATCTCATTGCGATATTCCCAGAGGGCTTCGTCTTGAGCACTAGCTTTTTCTTCGGGTTCGCCTTGATATTTTGTGGCCCAGTTGCCTAAAGTGATTTTCATTCCGCCAAAATCTTGAATAGCTTCAATAGGAGCTGGCGATGAAGTATCTGTGGTAACAGGCTCTGGAGTGGTACAAGCAGTGAGGGTTCCGATAACAAGTGTGATTCCAATTAATGAATTAAATAATTTTGTTGTTTTCATATAAAAAACCTCCTTGTGTTAAAAACTTGGCGGTTTCCCAAATGGGTTCGCCGTGATTATGCTGAGGAGCGCCCGCGGTTGTTCTTCCTTTCTATAAATTATACGCGAACATACCCAACCACAAGTTCGCCGGCAGCAGTTTTGCCGATGAGTTTGGCTGCGAAATCGGAAGGGGCATCGCTTAGTTGTGTATCACCGACAAACGTTAATGCGATACCATCCGGATGCGAAGTAGTTGCCGCGACCGTTGCGCCGCCGCCAAAGTTTACTGCAATAGAAGAGCCGAGTCTAAATGAATCAAGATCAAAATCATTGCTCATAGAATTCTCGGTTAAAATAAGTAATTGCATATTGCCCAGCCAACGAAGCCTTCGATAAACTATAAGAGGAAGCACCTGATTTTTGGAGCTGTGATTATCATTGGGATAGTCGAGTTCTTTGGCATAGTCGATGGCGGCCATTGTGAGGTGTGTAGCTCTGCCAAACTGGTCAACGAGAACGTTGGGTCTCTCAACTTTATGCCAAAGGGTGCGAGTACCATCTGTATATACGGTAAGAGATGGGGCATAAGCAAAGCCGTCTTCATAAAACCAATTTATTCCATCAGGGGATCGCAAATATACTGCTCTCAAATCTAAGAATGCATTGATAATCATATGAAACTGCACTTCATCTTTCCATACAACGGGGTCTTCGTAGTCGGAATTTCGATACTCTGCAGGTAGTGATTCGTTGGCAGAAGTGGGTCCGCATAGAACCTGATATGGCCCCAAAATTCCTACATCGCTTCGGATTGCGATGCCCCGTTTACTCATAAAGTATATCGATCCATCGTCTAATTGTAGACCAGATAAATTGTTGCGCAAGTGAGGAACTTCTGTCGGAGCGGCATCAACCTCCAAAATGCCTTCGTATTTCCATGGACCTGCAATAGACTTTGAACTCAAAATTATAGGAACGAAGCGAACCAAAATGTATAGCAAATAGGATCCGTCGTTCATCAAAATTATGTTGGCATTGTGACCCGAACTGTTAAAATTATCCACACCCTCGGCAGTTGTGTAGGTATATGCTTCGGAGCGTACAATCTTAAAAGGACCGGTGGCAGAGTCTGATACTGCATAAGCGACAGTAGATTTAGGCCAGTCCCAATGACCTTTTCTAGTATTCTCGGGCCATCGAACTATATTGATATGATACTTGCCGTCTTCTTCGACAATACGACCGCCCCAGTATGAAAATTCGTTGTCTTCGATGCCGTTATTGATATCGCGTGGTTTGGTGTATGGCTCACCCCAAATGCCGTCGGATACAAACGTTTCAGTTATAGGGAGCGGCAAGATTAAATCGCTAAATGAAGCACCGGGAACTGCAGAAACAGTGGCAATTGCGGTAGCAGACAGAGGACTTTCGTTGCCGCTAAAATCTACCGCGGTTATAGCGTAAGTATTGGCGCCGCCTTTGATAGGTAGCAGATCGACGTATTGATTGGTGGGATGATGATATGTTAATAGCGACAATGTTTCGGAAATAGAATCGGCTCGATAAATATTATAAAATTCGGTGTCGTGATTTGGGTCAGTCCACGTGAGAGCAACTTCCCACTTCGACGCGGTTGCTATTAAATCGGTCGGCGCAAGAGAAACGCCATCATCTAGCTTGGTAACAGCAACTGGATAGGATGCCATTCTTCCGATTGCAGTCGTGGCAGGTGCGGCACAATAGTAGTAGGTTCGACCGGGAACTGCCGTTGTATCTAAAAATGATGACGCGGCCGATGATGCGATCTTAGTATAGCCGCTGCGTTTTTGATCGCTTCGATATATATCTGCGAGATGGTTAAACTTGAGCGCAATGCCTTTGGGGGTATCTTTTGCCATAATATTCCAGAGATCTGCAGCTTGGGTTGACAAAACTAGATCGACATATTCAACGAACACATTAATCTGATGTTGAGATGAAAGAGTGAGCCGAACTTTAGGCATGCCGTATTCTTCATGTGAAATAATGAAGATGCCCGTAAATTCTTGACTAGGATTAGGTGCAAAAGGTACGGCAATTTTATCGGCCAAAATTATTTCGGCACCATGATCAAATATTAAAGATAGCGTAACGGTACCGTCGCATGCATACTCAGACTGAGCAGCAAATCTCCAATATAAAACGTCGCTCTTATGCAACTCTTTGTCAAAAACGAGTGGTGATGTTGTTGTGTAGACTGCAGTAGCGAGGCCGCCGCTGGATAATCTATCAAACGAAAGCCCCGGTTCTTTGCCTGCAGGTTGCCAATATTCTGAGTAGACGTTGATTCGATTTTTGGGTAACCCGCGTGAATTGAATTCAACATTGGCGGCTGCAGCTGCGAAGTCGCCGTCCATTATGCTAGAATGAGGGACGTTAAATCCCATCAATGGGTAATCTGTTGGTGACATAAAATTCCTCCTAAATTATTATAATTATTTTGTAATAGACGCATTAATCTTGTCGATAGCAGCTTGCCACTGACCAGCAATGTTTACGTCTCCTTCATAATTAATAATATGTAACAAAAATATTGTATAATATTTCAAAATATGTGTCAATAAAAAAGCAGAAGCGAAACACTCACCTCTGCTAAAATTAATTATAAATTACTGTAGCCCATTAGAGATTTATCAACAGCTCTTGCAACGTCTTGCCCTTCTCGTAGTGCCCAGACTACAAGACTTTGACCGCGTCGCGCATCTCCAGCGGCATAAACTTTCTCGTGGCTGGTTTGAAAATCTGTCGTTGCTATATTATTTCGCGAATCAGATGCCAAACCAAATTGCTCAAAGATATAGTCGCGGGTGCCGACAAACCCTGCGGCAATGAAAACAATGTCTGCGGCAACGTTGAAGTCTTCGCCTGTTGGTATCATATTTATGCGCCCCGTGGCTTCGTCTTTTTCGGGTTGCAATTTGGCGATCAAAGCACCAGCAACATGATATTCATCGTTGACAAAAAATTCTTTGACAGTTGCAGAAAAAATGCGAGGGTCTTCACCGAACTTGGCAATTGCCTCGTGTTGTCCATAGTCGGTTTTGAGAGTGCGAGGATATTCGGGCCACGGATTGTTAGAATCGCGAGATGCGGGAGGTTCGGGCATCATCTCGATTTGAATAACGGATGAAGCACCTTGCCTAATTGCTGTTCCCACGCAATCGTTGCCTGTATCGCCACCGCCTATAACGAGCACGTTTTTGCGTTCGGCAGAGATTGGAGAGGGGTGCCCATTTAGTAGAGATCGGGTGGCTTCTGTTAGATAATCTACTGCCATATATATGCCGTTTGCCTCGTTGTTTGCGGCGAGGATGCGGCGCGGATTCTCAGCACCAGTACACAGTATTACTCGATCATACCGGTCAACTAGCTCTGCAGCAGAAACATTGGCGCCAACGTTAGCGTTGATGATAAACTCGATGCCTTCTTGTTTCATTATATTAACTCGGCGATCGATAATATGCTTTTCGATTTTCATATTGGGAATGCCATACATCAGCAAACCGCCAACTCGATCAGACTTTTCGTATACAGTAACGTTGTGCCCGCGTTTGTTTAGCCAATCTGCAGCTGCCAATCCAGCAGGGCCGGAGCCAACTACTGCAATTCGTTTGCCGGTGCGAGAGAGAATGGGCTCTGCTTTGATATAGCCTTTGTCGTAGGCGTTTTCGCTGATGGCATATTCATTTTCTTTGATTGTAACGGCAAAGCCAGATGTGTAGCCGCATATACAAGCAACTTCGCATGGTGCGGGACAAACTCTCGAAGTAAATTCGGGGAAGCGGTTTGTAACTCGTAGACGTTTGTGCGCCTCCTTCAGATTGCCAGTATAAATCAGTTCGTTCCATTCGGGAATTAGATTGTTAAGAGGGCATCCGGTAGTTGAATTGTTTAGAATCATTCCATAATTACAATACGGAACGCCGCAGTCCATGCATCGAGCTCCCTGTTTTTGGCGATCTTCGGCATCAAGAGGAATGTGAAACTCGTTATAATTATTAATTCGTGTGTGTGCGTCTATTTCGTGTGCATCTTTTCTTGCATATTCTAAAAAACCTGTAAGTTTTCCCACGGCAATTTACCCCCTTTTAATATTGTAGAAAGCTTCAATTTCAGCTTGCTCGACATCTAGTCCAGTTTCCATCATTTTACCAATTTGCTTAATCATTTTGTCATAATCATGAGGCAAGATTTTTTTGAATTTTGGTAAATAGGCTTCGAAATTATCCAAAATCTTTTTGGCATTGTTGCTACCAGTGGCATGGTAGTGATTGGATATAAGTTGCTTGAGGGTTTGTTTGTCGTGCTTGTCGGTGATTTCATCGATAGAAACCATGGCCTTGTTCACTCGCAAATATAAATCGTTGTGCTCATCTAAAACGTAGGCAGTTCCGCCAGACATTCCAGCGGCAAAGTTTTTGCCAGTATGCCCCAATACAACAACAATCCCGCCGGTCATATATTCACAGCAATGGTCGCCAACGCCCTCTACAACAGCTTGCGCACCAGAGTTTCGAACAGCAAACCTCTCACCTGCAGAGCCCCAAATATATGCTCGCCCAGATGTTGCGCCATATAATGCGACGTTGCCGATAACGATGTTTGTAGACTTATCAAAGCTGACGTTTTTTTTAGGATACACAATGATTTTGCCGCCAGAAAGCCCCTTGCCGAGATAATCGTTTGCATCGCCTTCGATTTCGATAGTAAGACCTGCGGGAATGAATGCTCCAACGCTCTGGCCGATGCTGCCGAGACATTTAATCGTAAAGGTATCGTGAGGGAGAGTGTCACCAAACTTTCGGGTGATGTGAGATCCAAAAATAGTGCCGAGAGTTCTGTCTTGGTTGTCAACTTTTAGCTCTAAAAATTTTGGTGTGGCAGTTTCTAGTGCGTCCGCAAAGTGTGGTACGATTGTTTTGAGGTCCGTCGTGTTTTCGAGTTCAAAGTTATATTTTTCTGCAGGATTAAAAGATTGATGGCTATTGGCAATTTCTGGGTGATATAAAATTTTGGAGAGGTCGAGTTTTTTAGCACGTGCGGAGACGCCCTCGGTTTTTTGTCGTAAAAATTCGACGTGCCCAGTGAGTTCTTTAACACTTCGAACGCCTAGTCGGGCCATGTATTCTCTTAGATCTCTTGCCATAAATAACATGAAATTTTCAACATACTCTGGCTTGCCTGCAAATCTCTCGCGCAGGACTGGGTTTTGCGTTGCGATTCCCATAGGGCAAGTGTCTAGGTTACATACTCTCATCATTACACATCCTAAGGCAATGAGCGCTCCTGTTGCAAACGAAAATTGTTCTGCACCTAAAATGGCTGCGATGGCTAAGTCACGGCCGCTCATCATTTTACTATCAGCTTCGAGTTGAATTTTATCTCGCAACTGATTTAATACTAGCGTTTGATGAACCTCGGCAACGCCAAGCTCCCAAGGCATTCCTGCATTGATTATGGAAGTTTTAGGTGCCGCACCTGTGCCACCGTCGTATCCGCTTATTGTAATGTGCCCAGCGCCGGCTTTTGCAACCCCTGCAGCGACTGTCCCAACTCCGGCGTCAGATACTAGTTTTACAGAAATATTAGCGTTGGTATTGGCATTTTTGAGGTCAAAGATTAGCTGTGCCAGGTCTTCGATAGAGTAAATATCGTGATGAGGGGGAGGACTAATGAGACCAACTCCAGAAATTGAGTGCCTAGTTTTGGCAATCCATGGGTATACTTTTGCTCCAGGGAGATGGCCGCCTTCTCCGGGCTTGGCACCTTGCGCAATTTTAATCTGAATTTCTTCGGCACTGACGAGGTATTTGCTAGTAACTCCAAATCGCGCCGAAGCCACTTGCTTAACCTTACTATTTTTGTTGGTGCCGAAGCGTTCTGGAGCTTCACCGCCTTCTCCGGTATTGCTTTTTGCGCCAAGATTGTTCATGGCAATAGCAAGAGTTTCATGCGCTTCCGCACTGAGCGAGCCGTAACTCATAGGGCCAGTGGAGAATCTTTTTACGATTTGATACTCATCTTCAACTTCGTTGATGTCGATGCCACCATCTTCTGCAAAATTAAAATCAAAAAGGTTGCGCAGGTGAATCTCAACATTGGTATTAACCTTGCTGGTATATTCTTTAAAGAGATCGTAATTGCCGGTTTGCACAGCTCGCTGCAAAGTAAATAGCGTATCTGGAGTGTATAGATGTTGCTCGGCACCGGCTCTCATTTTGTGAACACCGGCGCTTGGCAGTTCGTTGAGCGTATCGAGCGCTAGCGGATCGAATGCTTTTTCATGATGGGCAGTAACATCGTCGTCGATATCGTTGATGTCAATTCCCTCGATTCTGCTAATAGTACCGATAAAATATTTGTTAACAAGCGAGCTAGATAAGCCGATGGCTTCGAAAATTTTACTGCCTTGATAGCTTTGGATAGTGGAAATTCCCATCTTAGATGCAATCTTGACGATACCATCGATCACAGCTTTGTTATAATCTGAGACAGCAACATAATAATCTTTGATCAGTACATTGTTATCTACTAAATTGCGTATAGTTTGATGCGCAAGGTATGGATTTACCGCGCAGGCGCCGTATCCGAGCAGAGTTGCAAAATCGTGGACGTCGCGTGGCTCTGCGGTTTCGAGTATGAGCGCTATTGCGGTACGTTTTTTGGTAATAATTAGGTGCGATGAAATAGCTGCAGTGGCCAGTAGAGAAGGAATGGCTTTGCGATATTCATCGACGCCGCGGTCGGATAAAATAATTACGTTGGCATTATCTCGGTATGCGCGATCGACGGCAATGCAAAGGCGCTGAATAGCGTCATCTAGATTTTGATTCTTGTAATATAGTAAAGAAATCGTTTTAACCACAAATCCTGGCTTGTTCATATGCTGAATTTTTATTAAATCTATTTCGGTGAGAATAGGGTTATTAACTTTGAGAACGCGGCAGTTGTCGGGCGTATCGATGAGAATATTGCCTCGTGCGCCAATATAGGTGCTAGTATCCGTAACAACTTTTTCGCGTATCGCATCTATTGGAGGGTTGGTCACCTGGGCAAAGCGCTGTTTAAAGTAGCTCGAAAGTTTGGGATGATTTTTGCTTAGCGGAGCAATAGGTGTGTCATCTCCCATCGCACCAGTGGGCTCGATAGCATTTTTGGCCATAGGCAAAATTATTTCTCGAACATCTTCGTAGCTATATCCGAATGCTTTTTGAATGGTAGCAAGATCTTTTGTTGGATAAACCTCGGGCTTGAGTGGTGGAATAGGCAACGACGCGAGTGTTACCAAATTTTTATCGAGCCACTCGCCATAAGGATGTGCAGCGGCCAAATTGTCTTTAATTTCGGTATCAGAAATCAGTGCTTGTTTGTTTAGATCAACTAGTAACATTTTGCCCGGATGCAATCTGTCTTTAATTTCGATTTCTTCATCGTCGAGCTGCAATACTCCTACTTCACTAGATAAAATTAGGCGATTATCTTTGGTGACATAATATCTAGAGGGGCGAAGTCCGTTGCGATCGAGGATAGCTCCGAGTATGTCTCCGTCACAAAAAACTACTGCCGCAGGGCCATCCCAAGGCTCAATCATCGTTGCGTAGTATGCGTAAAAATCTCGCTTTAGGCGGCTCATTTCTGTGTTTGCCCAAGGCTCGGGAATCATGGTCATTACAGCTTTTGGCAAAGTCATTCCGTTCATAACCATAAACTCTAGTGCATTGTCGAGCATGGCGCTATCGGAACCGGTTGAATCTACGATAGGATAAGTCTTTTCGGTATCTGCATATTCGCTACAAACTGTTTCTTCTCTAGCGATCATTAAATCTACATTACCATTGATGGTGTTGATCTCGCCGTTGTGCATGATAAATCGGTTTGGATGCGCTCTTTTCCAGCTTGGCAAAGTGTTGGTAGAAAATCGGCTATGAACCATGCCCATGGCAGATTCGTAGGTTGGGTCCATCAAGTCTAAATAAAACGTACCGAGCTGTTTTACCAGAAACATTCCTTTGTATACGATAGTCCTGCTAGACATGCTACAAACATAAGTATCAGCAGTTTTTGCCTGTTCGAATACGCGGCGGATGATGTATAGCTGGCGATCGAAATCGAGTCCTTTGGCAATATTTTTAGGGCGGCGGATAAATGGTTGCCATATAGAAGGCATGCATTCTCTAGCAACATGACCCAAAACATCGGGATTTACAGGAACTTCTCTCCAGCCAATAAATTGCCCACCCTCTTTGCGAACAATCATTTCAAAAAGTTTTTGTTCCTGAGCACGTTTTTGAGTATCCTGAGTGAAGAAGATCATCCCCACGCCATAATCTCTCTCGTTTCCAATATCAAGACCCAACATATTACACTCTTTTGTAAAAAATTTATGACCCACTTGTACCATAATCCCGACACCGTCGCCGGTTTCGCCACTAGCATCTTTGCCGGCGCGATGCTCGAGATGTTCAACAATTCTAAGTGAATCCTGAACTGTTTTATGGGTTTTATTGCCAAAAATATCAACAACAGCACCAATGCCGCAATTATCGTGTTCAAACTGCTCACTGTATAGTCCGTTCATTTATAAACTCCTTTCAAATGATAAAATAAGATAAAACAAAAAGAGGGTCACCAAACAAGCTTGTGGAGTAATCTACCACAAACAAAATTTAGAACCCCCCTTGTTCTTATTTAGATATTATAAAATAGATTTATGGATGTTGCAAGTAAAAAGAAATTGTCCGTCAAAAAAATAAAATTATGAAATGTGACTGAATTAGGAAATACAGCTAAATTATTTATCGAATTGGTAATGAAATTCTTTAGTATTGTTGTTAATAGGAGCAAAAGTGTATCCTTGTGCTTTGTAATACTCATAAATAGATTCGATAGATTTAACTGTATTTTTGTTATTTAAATTGCAATGAGCAAGAATAATTCTTTCAGGAATCTTGTTGCTAACAATTTTAGCATTATTGATAAGTTCTTCGACGGTGGCATCTGGTCGAACGCCATCTTCTAGATTAACGTTCCAATCAAAGATAGTATATCCTGCCGATTTAATTTGGTCGTAAAATTCTTGATTGAGTTTACCGGCACTGCCGCCTGGAAATCTAATAAATTTTATATTTGCATCTGTGCCCAAAACTTCATTTATATAGTCTGCAGTCTGTTGCATTTCTTGGAGAAATACATCGGGGCTGCTATAAATTTTTTTATAATCGTGAGAGTAGGTATGAAGGCCTATGCTGTGTCCTTCGTTATAGATGCGTTTTAATATGTCTTCCTTTTGATAGATTTCTTTTCCGACCACAAAAAATGTTGCTTTTATATTGAGCCTTTTTAGCTCATCGAGGATTTGATCTGTAATATCGCTAGTGGGTCCATCGTCAAAAGTAAAATAAGCAATTTTTTCGTTGGCAACATCCTGTGGGGCAGACGGGGCTTCTTCGTCTTTTGGAGTAGCATTAGAGTTATCAGTAATATCAAATGTTATTATGTCCACCGTTGTCGATGCATATACCTTAGGTGAGCTAGTAATTGACAACGCAAGAGCTGCTATTATAAAGAATAAATTCATAAACCGGATCATTTTTTCTCTCCTCTGAATAAAATTAATTTACTGTTAGTATACCTGATTTTAGTATTTTTATAATTGTTGTAGGTACAAAATAACAAAATGGACGAGATAGCATTGAAAAAAAGCTGAAAACATAATATAATTTTTTTTAAGAATTTATTTTGCAAAGGGGGATTGGTGTGGAGACGTTATTAAATAATATTGAGGAAAGTGTTTGTATTACAAATTTGGAAGGAAAAGTGTTATTTGTCAATAAAGCCTTAGAAGAACATTTTAAATATAACGGGAAAGAGTTGTTAGAAAAATATTTGAGCGCAAATGTAAATTTTCTTAAGTTACATAATGCAAAAAAGATTGCCATAAGTGCTGTAATAAATATTTTTGTGGAAAAGATAAGTTATAGAGGCGAAATGGCTTTTTGTATTTTGTTTAAAATAAGAGGATTGTCTAATAAGGAGATAGTGGTGAATATTAATGAAAATGAAATAAATCTGAAGGCAATAGAGCAGACATTTTTGACGGATATGTTTTTATCAGATTTTAGCGCTATTGTAGATAAACCAGGAAATTTTTTGTATATTACGGAGGCAGTAAGCAATATCTTGGGATGGCAAAACTTTGAAATGATAGGTAAAAATTGGAGAGATTTTATACATCCAGAGGATATGATTAATGTTAAAGAGCAAGAAGAAAATTCGATTGCAGCAGGAAAAACGCAAAAATGTATTATTACAAGCAGAGTAAAATGTAAAAACGGAGAATATAGATGGATTCAGTGGAAGTTTAAGCCGTTTGAAGAGCCATCCATTGCGTATATAACTGGTGAGGACGTAACAGTGCATATGGAATATAAGAATAAGCAATTAGAAATTTTGAAGACCAAAGAATTAGAAAAGATCTATGATAATTTTTTATCTGTAATTTCGCACGAGCTTAGAACTCCGCTCACTTTAATAAACTCAACCAGTACATTAATACAAGATAATATTCCTCCAGAAAAATATAATCGTTTTAAGAAAAATATCAATAGACTCACAAGGTTGATTAATAACCTGATTAGTATGATAGAGCTAACAAATGGAAAGTATCAGCTGAAATATGAAAAAATAGATATAGAGTTGTTAACGAGACAAATTTTAGAAGTGCTAGAGCGAAATCCAAATTTCAAAAACATTACTATAAAATTAGAGAATAATTTATTGGAAAATTTTGTATATGTAGATGCTTATTATATAAAGAAAGTTATATTGAATATTATTTCAAATGCAATTAAGCATACAGAAATAGATGGAGAAATTTTAATAGAACTAACATCATCTGAGTGTTTTGTGGATATTGCAGTTACAAACTTTGGCAGACCTATACCAAAAACTCTAAAGGAAAATATTTTTGCGCCGTTTTTTATAATAGAAGAAATTTTGACCAGAAAAAATGATGGCAGTGGCATAGGATTGGCATTATCTTATACGGTAGCCAAATTGCATGAAGGAGAAATTGTAGTTAAAAGCGATACCGAATGCACCTGCTTTACGGTTCGCATACCCAAAGGATATAGAGAAACAAGTAACCATCAGGAAAAAATATTAACGGACACGTATGATAATGATTTAGAAAACGATATATTTTTAGAATTATCAGATATTTAATATTTGAAACATGAAAAAAGCTTATACTTGCAATAAATATAATTTTAGCTTAGAATGAAAATATCAGTCATATTCTTTGTGGCAGATTATTTTATTGATGATTATTTTATTGATGAAGAGGTGATTTATGTCGTACGAACGTGGAATGGCAGCATTTAATTTGGAAATGACAGACAGAATACCAAGAACAGAATATTCGGCTCATAGGTATTGGAAATTGATTGATGCTGTTACAGGAATTAAGGTAGATGAAAAAAGCTTAAAAGCAGAGCAAGATAAGGCGACATCGGCTTTTGTGAAAGCTTGGGATTATTCTTATGTTTGGAATGTATTTGTTCACTCTCAGTATTTAAATAAATGTAGAACTCGAATGGGTCATGCGACTTTTGCTGCAGGAGGAGTCGACTTCAATAAAGAAGTTTCTTGCCCGTTTAAAGAACCAGAAGAATGTTTGACATTTGATCCAATAGAAGTGTATGGAGAAGTAGATGAGCGATTAGCATTAGAAAAATTAAACACTAATTATAGAGAAAAGTGTGCAGCGTTTCCAGATGCCGTGAATACTACAGGGACTTATATTACGCTAGTTTCGGGACTAATCGATATATTTGGCTGGGAAATGTTGCTATTGGCACTAGCCATAGATGCGAAACAGTTTGGAAAAGTGGCGGATAGATATACCGAATGGATGATGCCATTTTTTAGAGCGCTAGCAGATACAGATACACCGATTGTAAATGTACATGACGATATTGTGTGGACATCGGGAGCATTTGTGAATCCAAAATGGTATAGAGAGTTTGTATTTCCGAATTACAAAAAAATGTTTGAACCACTAAAAGAAGCGGGCAAAAAGATTATCTATACAAGCGACGGAACCTTTAATGAATTTGTAGACGATATTGCAGACTGCGGAGTAAACGGTTTTGTAATGGAGCCCACTACAGACATGGAATATATAGCCAAAAGATATGGTAAGACTCACTCATTTGTAGGCAACGCAGATACAAGAATATTGCTAACAGGTACAAAAGAAGAAATTTACAATGAGGTAAAACGCTGTGTGGATATTGGTAAGGATTGCCCAGGATTTTTTATGGCAGTAGGAAACCACATTCCTTCGAATACTCCGTTAGAAAATGCGTTGTATTATAATGAAGTTTTTGAAAAATTGAGTAGAAGATAATTTAAAAAGAGAAGGGGATTAATTTTGAAGCAACCAAATATTTTATATATCATGTCAGATGATCACGCAAGCAATTCTATTAGCTGCTATAACTCCATGTTATCGAGTGTATTTAAGACACCAAATCTTGATAGAATAGCATACGAAGGATGCAGAATGGACAATTATTATGCAACAAACTCGATATGTGTGCCAGCAAGAGCGACTGTGATGACGGGTCAATACGGAAACAAGAATGGGGTAAAAACATTAGCAGATAAGTGGAATCCAAATCAGCCTCTAAACTTGGCAAAAATTATGACAGACGCAGGGTATCAAACGGCTATGTTTGGAAAGTGGCATCTAGATTGCGATCCAATTGGATTTGAAGAATATCAATATTTAGACATGATAAATGGAAAGCATCCAAGACAGCAAGGGATTTATTGGGATCCTGAATTTAGGACTTCTGAAGGTGAATTTAAAAAATATGAAGGATATGTGACAGAAATAATCACTGATATGACGAAGGATTATATTTTAAATCGCGATAAAAATAAGCCGTTCTTTATTATGTGTAATCACAAAGCACCGCATGATTATTGGCAATTTGCGGCAAAATATAAAGACATCTTTGATGGCGTTGACATTCCGATACCAGAAAGCTTATTTGAAGATAGATCGCACAGAAATATAGCATCAAGAGAGTATGGCTCAAGCGTTACTCCGAGACATAAAGTAAGAAGTTTGTATAATGAATTTTGCAAGCCAAATTATGTAACAGGGCCGCTTGAAGGAACAGAGGATATGACTTTTGAGGAAAAAGGCATCGCAGCGTATCAAAAATACTTGAAGGATTATTTGAGAACTGTGGCATCCATTGATGAATCTGTTGGATATTTGTATACAGTGCTTAAACATGAAAATATTTTGGACGATACCGTTATAATTTATACTTCTGATCAAGGAATGTTTTTGGGAGAGCACGACTATCAAGATAAGCGATGGAGTTATGAGGAAAGTTTAGGGACACCATTGATGATTAGATACAGAGATGAAATTAAACCCAATACGGTATCCAAAGAGTTAATGGCAAATATTGATATCGCACCAACTATTTTGGACTATGCAGGAATTGAAGTGCCAGCAGAAATGCAAGGCGTAAGCGCTAGAGATATCATAAAAGGTGAACACGAAGCAATCCACGAAGGAGTTTATTTTAGATACTGGATGCACTTGGCTCATCGACATGATAATCCGGCACATTATGGAGTGGTAACCAAAGACTATAAATTGATTTTCTATTATGGGATGCCTCTCGATGCAACAGGGGCGGTGCAAACTATTACACCGGGTGGATTTGAGTTATATGATCTAAAGAATGACCCGATGGAGCTTAATAATGTGTATGATGATCCGAACTATGAACAAATGAGAGAAGTGGCAAAAAGATTGTTGGAATCGTTGAAAAAAGAGTATGGAGATACAGATACTGAGTATAGCGATCTTCAAAAATTATATAGTGAACTTAAGTAAAAGAGGAAGCTGTCGCTAACAATGTGGCAGCTTTTTAAAATGGGAAATTATAAATTAATATAGTAATATATGGATAAAATGGAACATAGAATAAAATGGACAATTAAATTTTTATAATTGAGGAGAAATTGTATATGGACAAATGGATTAAAATTAGTACAAAAGAAGATCTGAAAAAGTTGGGAAAATTTGAGGACCTTAAAAAGGAAATACTAATAGATTTAAACTTGGTAAACATTATAGGATTTCGAGGATTTGACCAAATGTATCAGTTTATTACAAAATTGCAAAAGCTGATAGAGCGAGGTATTGTAGAGACGCAAATGCTAAATAATGTATGTGATAAAAAAGCGGAGTTTAATGCTTTGAGATTGAACGTATTAGAAACGTTAGAATTAAAGGGAATAATTAATTTCCAACGTAAAGTAGACATACCAATTTTCATAATGCGGATACAAAACTTTATGCAGCAACAGAATACAAATACAATCGTTGATGTACAAGCAAAAGCGGAAGTTATGGAAGCTGTAAAGGCGGAAGCAAAAGCCGAGGTTATGGAAGCTGCCAAGGCGGAAGCAAAAGCGGAAGTTATGGAATTTGCAATGGCAGAAGTAATGGAAGAAGCTAAAGCGGAAATTATGTTGCAAGCAAAAGCCGAGGTTATGGAATTAGCAAGGGCGGAAGTAAAAGCCGAGGTTATGGAAGTTGCCAAGGCGGAAGCAAAAGCGGAAGTTCTAGAAGCTGCGATAGTAGAAGCAAAAGCTGAGGTTATGGAAGCTGTAAAGGCAGAAGTAAAAGCGGAAGTTATGGAAGCTGCAAAGGCGGAAGCAAAAGCGGAAGTTCTAGAAGCTGCGATAGTAGAAGCAAAAGCTGAGGTTATGGAAGCTGTAAAGGCAGAAGTAAAAGCGGAAGTAATGGAAACTGCAAAGGCGGAAGCAAAAGCGGAAGTTCTAGAAGCTGCGATAGTAGAAGCAAAAGCTGAGGTTATGGAAGCTGTAAAGGCAGAAGTAAAAGCGGAAGTAATGGAAGCTGCAAAGGCGGAAGCAAAAGCGGAAGTTATAGAAGCTGCGATAGTAGAAGCAAAAGCGAGGTTATGGAAGCTGTAAAGGCAGAAGTAAAAGCGGAAGTTATGGAAGCTGTAAAGGCAGAAGTAAAAGCGGAAGTTATGGAAGCTGCAAAGGCGGAAGTAAAAGCGGAAGTTATGGAAGCTGCGATAGTAGAAGCAAAAGCTGAGGTTATGGAAGCTGCAAAGGCAGAAGTAAAAGCGGAAGTAATGGAAACTGCAAAGGCGGAAGCAAAAGCGGAAGTTCTAGAAGCTGCGATAGTAGAAGCAAAAGCTGAGGTTATGGAAGCTGTAAAGGCAGAAGTAAAAGCGGAAGTAATGGAAACTGCAAAGGCGGAAGCAAAAGCGGAAGTTCTAGAAGCTGCGATAGTAGAAGCAAAAGCTGAGGTTATGGAAGCTGTAAAGGCAGAAGTAAAAGCGGAAGTTATGGAAGCTGCCAAGGCGGAAGCAAAAGCGGAAGTTATAGAAGCTGCGAAGTAGAAGCAAAAGCCGAGGTTATGGAAGCTGTAAAGGCAGAAGTAAAAGTGGAAGTTATGGAAGCTGTAAAGGCAGAAGTAAAAGCGGAAGTTATGGAAACTGCAAAGGCGGAAGCAAAAGCGGAAGTTATGGAAGCTGCGATAGTAGAAGCAAAAGCTGAGGTTATGGAAGCTGCAAAGGCGGAAGCAAAAGCGGAAGTTCTAGAAGCTGCAAAGGCGGAAGCAAAAGCGGAAGTTCTAGAAGCTGCCAAGGCGGAAGCAAAAGCGGAAGTTATGGAATTTGCCAAGGCGGAAGCAAAAGCGGAAGTTATGGAATTTGCAATGGCAGAAGTAATGGAAGAAGCTAAAGCAGAAATTATGTTGCAAGCAAAAGCCGAAGTTATGGAATTAGCAAAAGCGGAAGTAATGGAAACTGCAAAGGCGGAAGCAAAAGCGGAAGTTATGGAAGCTGTAAAGGCAGAAGTAAAAGCCGAAGCTATGGAAGTTACAAAAGCCGAAGTAATGGAAGAAGTTAGAGAAGAGATTAAGGCTGAAATAATGGAAGAAGTTAGAGAAGAGATTAAGGCTGAAATAATGGAAGAAGTTAGAGAAGAGATTAAGGCCGAAGTAATGAAAGAAGTTAGAGAAGAGATTAAGGCCAAAGCAATGACAGAAGTTAGAGTAGAGAAACAAGCAATTGATTTGGGAGAATCTGATAATAGAGGATTTTTTAAGTCTGAGATTCATGAGATAGCATATAAATTGATTAATTATAATTCCATTTTTGACGCGTCTTTGGGGATTACCAGATTACACTATTTGAGTGCTGAAAAAGCAAAAGAGTGGCGTAATAAATATGCCAAAATGTTCCATCCAGATCAAAAACAAAACATGGACATGTTAGAGGAAACTACAAGTGCGATAAATAAAATTTATAATAGAATGGTGGGGAAATCATAAGTGAGTGAACAATTAAAAGAACAAAAAGAACAAAAAGAACAAAAAAAGGAACAAAAAAATGAAATAGTAGTATATGAAGAGTTAAAAAATAGTCCTAACTTTCAAAAATCATTTGATTTGCATAAAAAATTGACCCTATTAAAAATTGGAGATAAAGAGGATAATTTTAATAAAAACACATTAACAGCAATTAATAACCAAATTCAAAACCATACTATCATAGATTCGAAAACTGGAATTTTGTATTTTAGGGTAGAGGGAATTCATAATATTTTGAGGACAAAGCCGGGTATAGCAAGAAATCTGATATACCAAGGCAATCCTCCACAACTACAAGCTGTAACATCAGTAGTAGTTCATAACGACAAAGATTATATTTCTCAACCATCATTGATGGCAATATTGGATTATTCCGATGCGTTAAGTGGTGGAACCAAAGGTAGATATATAAATTACGTTAATACATCAATTAGGTTATTTAAAACTTTTGAATATATTAGACATTTGAAATACAAGTTTTTGGGAGATATGATTTCATCTAGAGCGACACTCAAAAACAAAAAAATTAAGAGTGAAAAAATAACACAATGCCAGTTTACAAACACACCATTTAAAAATAAGAAGGATGTGGAATTTGCCCATATAGATGCTGTGGCGTATAAACCTAATTTAGCAACGGATATACGTAATGGTGTTATTGTATTAAAAAGTATTCATACAGAAATGACAAAGCAGGAGATAAATGATTTTAACGCTATGTATAAGTTTTGTGTAGATAATAATTATGACCTAAAGTGGGCAGAAAAAGTGGATTGGTGAGTTATATTTTGTGCATTATTTGGCTATAATGTTAGTGTATATTTATGCTAAAAAGGGTGAGTAGCTATGTTAGATTTCTTTAAGGAGCTGCAGAAAGAAAATGGGTTCAATAGCAAGATTCCGGAGATTTCACGTCATGATAGAGAAGAGTTGCGTAGAATTGGTAGAGAAGTTCAGAAGAAGTTTGAAGAAACATTTGATGAGGTAAATCCGGAATTTGGCAAATCAGTAAAAAAATTTAATAATACTGTAAATGCTGGCCTAGATATAGTCAAAAAAGGGATTGACAATGTAAATAACAGCTTTGAAGCACTGCACGCTAAAACTTGGAAAGAAGAAATATTGATAGAAAATCAAATACCAGAAGTGGGAGATCATTTGTGGGTTTGGCGATTGGGCTATACGCACCATGGGTTATATATAGGAAATGGAAGGGTTATTCATTATTTAAAAGAGCAGGTAAAAGAGGACTCGATAGAGACGTTTGCAGATGGCTCTAAAATTAGAATTCGACCAGCCGAAGATAGCCCGGCACATTATGTAGCAGAGGAGATTGTATCTCGAGCCAGAAGCCGAATGGGTGAGAATAATTATGATTTATTTTCGAATAACTGCGAGCAATTTGTGCGTTGGTGTAGATGTGGTGCATTTGCTCCAGAAAACTCAATTAAAGATATGTTTAAAGAACTGTAGCCGAATTTATGTCGGCTATTTTTTTTTCAGTGAAAGATAGTCAGATATCCTTCACTGTGTATAATAAAATGAGTTTTGTTGAATGCTAACTAATATTTTTTGAATATATTTACCGAATTCATCATCCTTTTATACGCCTCTTGCGCATCTTGGTTTGAATCGTGTTTATCATCGGTAGAGTCTTCGTCGTCGGTTGACTGTGCAGTTGCATTAACCTTTTGAGTAGTTGCTTCCGTTTTTTTTTTGAGTTGGTATAAATCTTGTTGTACTTTGCGGTCTTGTTTGATATAAACATTAGGGGTAGCAAGTGTGGCCAAAATGTTAGATGTCATAATAATCACCTCCTGTAATCATATACATCTCAACTTTATACTCTCTTTATATATCGGACAATATAATGGAAAATTTTAGAAAAAAGCCGATAATATGGTACAAAATTTTTAGTAAATAAATATATATAAAATAGACTACAAGTTTAAAGGATGATGTTATGCTTAATATATATAAGACAGATGCATCGGGAAAGAACTGTGAAACTGCAGAGATTGAGCCTGGATGCTGGATACGACTGACGGTGCCAAACAAATATGAGGTAGACAAAGTAATTGCAAGTACCGGGATAGATAGATCAGATATAATATTAGGGCTTGATAGCGAAGAAACTGCGCATATTGCGGTAGAAGATAACTATACGATTATAGTGGTGGATATGGCTATACGTGAAAAAGGAGCGGTACAAGAATTTTCGACTGTTCCGTTAGAAATTATTGTATGTGAAAATTTTATTGTGACCGTATGTAATGTAGCGGTAGAGTTGATTGAAGATTTTGCCGAAAACAAGATTAAAAATTTTTCGACTAAAAAGAGAACTAGATTTATCTTACAAATTTTATATAAAAATGCGTCATATTATTTGCAATATTTAAGATGCATTGATAGAGTGGGTAACAGAATCGAAAAGCAATTGATTAAAAATCTGAGAAATGAGGATTTGTTGTATTTATTGACCTTAGAAAAAAGTTTAGTTTATTTTTCTACATCTTTGTGTGCAAACGATATTGTCCTTGAAAAAATGCTTAGAATGGATACAATTAAGCAGTATCCCGAAGACGAAGATTTGCTAGAAGATGTAATTGTAGAAAATAAGCAGGCAATAGAGATGGCAAACGTATACAGTAGTATTTTGAGCGAAACTCGTGACGCCTTTGCATCTGTTATATCAAATAATTTGAACACAGTAATGCAAAGATTGACATCTATAACAATAGTTTTGGCATTGCCGACAATGATATTTAGTTTGTTTGGAATGAATGTACCGGTGCCGTTTATGAAAAACCCTGCTGCATTAGCTTATATATTGATAATATCAGCAATATTTGTAATTTTGGGGATTTTGGTTATGGTAAAGAAGAAAATGTTTTAAAAGGAGAATGTTATGAAATTAGTTATTGGACTTGGAAACCCGGGAGCAAAATATGTCGCAACAAAGCATAATGCAGGATTCTATGCGGTGGATTATTTAGCGCATTATTATGGAATAGCAATGAACAAAAACCGATTTAGAGGAATTTCTGGAGAGGGGATAATTGAGGGTGAGAAAATATTGTTGCTAAAGCCATTGACATTTATGAACCTAAGTGGCGAATCATTAATAGAATGCATGAATTTTTATAAGCTAACAGCAGAAGAGATATTGGTGATATATGATGATACAGCATTTGAAACAGGGGTTATAAAAATGAAAAGAACAGGGAGCGCAGGAGGCCACAATGGCATAAAAAATATAATCGAACACATCAAAACCCAAAATTTTCCTAGAGCGAGAATAGGGATTGGTCGCCCACCGGAAGGATATTTGCTGGTAGACTATGTATTGTCTAAATTTACAGACATGGAGATAGAAAAAATTAAAGATAGTATGCCAAGCTTTAAGGATGCGGTGACAACTTTTGTTACAAAAGATATAGAAGCCGCAATGAATAAATTGAATGCAATATAAGAAATTTTAACTATTTTTGGAGTAATGCATATCATGATAAGAAAAAACAATTAAGAAAGAAGGATTAAAATGGATACAATATTAACAGACCTTGCAATAATGTTGCTTGTAGGATTGATATTCGAAAAGATAGCCAATAAGCTGAAACTACCAAGTGTAACAGGATATTTGGCAGCGGGGTTATTGCTGGGACCTTCATTACTAAAGATTGTATCGGTTGATATTATTAGTGATTTTGCAATTATATCCAATTTGGCGTTAGGATTTATAGCGTTTTCGGTTGGGGGAGAATTTAAGCTGAGTTATTTTAGGCGTGTTGGAGCGGCACCAATAGTTATTGCTATCTTCGAAGCTTTGGGTGCTATGTTGCTAGTAACGGGTGTTATGTTGTTATTCAATTTTGATCTAACGTTTTCGTTGGTTTTGGGAGCGATAGCAACAGCGACGGCCGCAGCTTCGACAATAATGGTGGTAAAAGAATATAATGCTAAGGGGCCTGTAACAGAAACACTTTTGAGTGTTGTAGCTCTTGATGATGCGGTATGTTTGATTAGTTTTGGATTTGCGGTAACGATTGCAAAGGCAATTGCGACGGGAAGCGGTTCTATGGTAGCGATGTTGTTGGAACCCTTTGGACAGATATTTGGGTCATTAGTGACGGGAGTTGTGTTGGGATTTTTAATGAAGTTTCCTATTATATGGGTTAAGAATAAAGGGGGACAGCTATCTGTTATAATAGCATTTGTGGCATTGACAATTGCCGTTGCGGATTTGTTTGGATTTTCGAGTTTGCTAACTTGTATGGCAATGGGAGCGATGTTTGCGAATGTGTATGTTGAAAGTGATAGCATTGTGGATGTAGCAGATGAAATTACTCCGCCTCTTTATATGATATTCTTTGTGATTTCTGGCGCGGAACTAGATGTATCGGTATTGCCGACGTTGGGGCTTGTGGGAATGATTTATATTGTGTTTCGAGTAGTAGGAAAAATTTCTGGGGCAGCGATAGCGGCAAAGATTATGCGTGCTCCGGCAACTGTTCAAAAATATTTGGGGGCAACGCTGATTCCGCAAGAGGGAGTTGCTATTGCATTAGCGCTATTGGCAGAAGACGTGGTGCCGGAATATGCTATTCAAATCAGAGCAATTGTACTTTGTGGAACATTTATTTATGGAATGATAGGGCCTGCCCTTACTAAGACTGCATTAAAAAGAGCAGGGGAAATCGATTAAAACTCGTTGTCAAAAAAATTATTATTGGCAGCGGTGGGCGAGGTTGTTGCGGTTAATTGATTTGATGGTTCAGGAAGAATTTCTATATTGCAATGAGGAATGCTCTTGTTTCTAAATTGCCATATAGTAGCGTAAGGTAATTTGCCAAGCATTTTTTTGGCAGTGTTTTCGCTAAGAGTTCGTACGTATACTTCTTTTTTTTCATTATATACGCGGTAATATGTTCCCATACCGACGGGCAAATTGTATTGCTGCATATATATTGAGAAATCAACAAATTCTTCGATCGTTATTTTATTTTCCATCAATGCTCGGGCAGCCTGAACAAGCGATGGGTTGTATGGATCAGTGATTTGGGGGGTAGTATCATATTTAGCAACTTCTATTTTAAGGAGATACATTTCTTTCATAATACTTTCTTTTAGGGAATTTACTCTTTTTATGCTGGGCTCATATTTAAATTTGGTTAAATGGAAGAAGAAAATTTCTCGAACGGCTATATCGAATACGTTGCTTAGGTTTTTTTGAACTCTAAAGCGTACTTCTGGAAAATTTCTGGGAATTTTGACGGGTTCAGAATCCATAATTTTCTTAGGATTATTTTTCTTCTGCATTAAGTTATCGTATAAATCGTTATGATAATTTTTGTAATATGTGTGAGTGCATTTTTTGAGGCGAGAGTCTAGTTCCATGGCATCCGGGATACCCATAACCTTGAGATATACATATCCAGTGACTAATGCGTCATATAAAGCAGTGTGAAATTTATAAAATCTAGTGTGTAAAGGACTTGCTAGATTGCTAATGAGATGCTTAATTTGGGCTTTAGTAATATTAAAATTATCAGCTTTAATCTCTAAAGTGCCCCGACCACATACTTCTAGTTGGGTCCGTTGTTTTAATTTATTTAAGTTTGTTGGAGTATTAATTGTTTTGTCAAGAGATTTTAAATCGTGTTCTAAGCTCATTCCGACAAATTTTATTTCATTTAGAGGGTATGTTTGTTCGCAACCTTTTAAAAATTCATTGATACATCCGGCCATAGGTTGAGGATTATTAATGTGATAGTTATTTTGATTTTCTTTAAATTTAATATCTGAGGCTCCGGATTGACTAATAAAAATTTCTAATACGCGTATGAGTTTATTTCTATCAAATAAAATAAGAGCTAGTTCGCGAACTAGCCCAAATTCGTCAAATTCACAATCTAATGTCATATATATTTTTTCCATGTTTTGGTCTCCTAAGTTTTAGTTATAAAGGGGTAAATATGTACAGAAGTCTGTTGCATGTGACCCCCCCCTCGCAAAGGAGGGAATGATTTTGTATGATTGAATATATAAAGGGGGGCAACAACGTTTTTTTTAAGGAATAAAAAATTCTTCTTCATCTTCTGCAGTTGGTTGATACTCTGGTGTATAAACTAGAGGTGGTAATAATTCGGGTATTGATATTTGAGGCATTGCTGGCGATGGTGCGGATGGCGGAGTTGGTAACGGCAATGGCTCGGGAGTTGGTATTACAGTTGGTGGAGCAGGAGCTAGTGTAGGTTCTGGTATCACAGAGTCTATTATAGTTACTGGAGTTTGTATTAATTGTGGTTCTGGTATTAAAGTTGAAGTAAGCGGTTCTGTAGGTGGTGGAGGTGGAATTATAATAACTTGTTCTTCTACAGGAGCGGTAGGCAAATCAACTTTAACTTCTAAGGATGGCATTTCTGGAGAAGAATGATGTCCAGTACAATATTCATCTATTATATGTTCCGGTCTAAAATAGTCTGTGTGAGTTTTGGTACAGTTATAGGTAGGTTTCATTCCTGTAATTGAGCACACAGTGGCTTTTACATATCCAGTAGTTGTGGGTGTAAAATCTCGATATGGCAAATCTTCATGAATTTCTTGCATGATTTTGGCCCATATAGTTAGATGATGTGTACTAGACGAAGTAAGTTCTTCTGGTATATCGTGTCCTAACCAAATGGCAGCAGTATAGTATGGCGTATATCCTGCAAAGGTTAAGTCTTTTGATTCATTAGTTGTTCCAGTTTTACCGGCTATTGGATGAGAATAAAAATCTTGATTAATTTTTGTTCCTGTACCTATTTTGATAACATCTTCCATCATATCTGTAAGCAAATATGCTGTAGAAGCTGAAACAACTTGATGAGTTTCTTGGTGTCCTTCTGGATTTTCAGGACTAGGCGGACTATTATCAAATAGCATATTTCCGTCCATATCTAAAATTTTGGTATATAATATTGGTTCGTGGTATACACCAGCATTAGCTAGAGCTGCATATGCACCGGCCAAATCAATTGTAGTGACTCCGTGAGTGAGACCACCTAAAGGTAATGCGTATACTTTATCTTTACCATTTTTATTAAGTGTTCTAAATCCAAAATTTTGTACATATTGATACGCTGTATCAAGACCTAGCATTTGAACGGTGCGAACTGCCATTGTGTTTACAGAATGCCAAATACCTCGACGCATTGTTGACGGACCTACATATACGTTATCATGGTTTTTTGGTGTGTAAAATTCTGTTGGCGTAATTTCTATTGTTAAAGGTTCGTCCAAAAGAATAGATCCGGGAGAAAGGAGTCCGGTATCAAGAGCTGGCGCATATGCTGCTAGTATTTTAAATGTAGAACCAGGTTGTCGAGTTGCTTGTGTAGCACGATTGAAAGTACGGCTACCAGATTTTTCCCCTCGGCCTCCCGATAATGCAGGAACATAGCCAGTTTGGTTATCGATTATTACAAAAGAAGCTTGAGGTTCTAAAGTTTCGTATACTGTTTCCAAATAGGTCATGTCCTCCGTAATGCCCCATTCTTTTAACTTTGTGTTTTTAAATGAATCTACTTGATAAAAGTTTGAAACAAATCCTATTGCGCTGTAGTGTTTTTGAGTATCATCATCGTTGATAACAGAAACACGATAATCTACCTGAATTTTTTTCTCATTATTAGGATACAAGTTGCCGTTATTTATCACACGATCGACTATCTCTTGTATTTCAGGATTAAACGTAGTATATATTTTTAGTCCTCCACCATATAACATATTGGTAGCTTCGTCTTCTGTCATATCTGCTTCTGCAACAAAGTCTCGAATTACAGAGTCAATAACAGCGTCCACAAAAGAAGTGTGTGGTACTATTGCGGCTACAAATTCGTCATTGAGAGCACTTATTTTGCCAAAAAGTGTTCCTTGTGCGGTATCGCCTGATCTTGTGGTATAGAATTGAATAGTATCTGACCCGGGTATCGCAGAAACAACTTCTATATTTGGATTTTCATCTAAAGCGTTTTGTGCATCTTGTGTAAATTGAGGATTTGTTGGTAATGCCTTTTCGGCAAGAGCTCCTAGTCGTTCTTCCTCTGTTATATATCCTTGCTCTACCATATTGTGAAGGATAAGTTGAGCTTTATCCCAGTTTGCTTCTGGGTTGGTAACAGGGCTAAAGTTAGATGGAGATTGTGTTATTCCAGCAAGTATGGCAGATTCGGCTAAAGTCAAATCGGATACATCTTTGTTAAAATATCTATCAGATGCTGCTTGGACTCCGTTCATTCCATGTCCTAGCGCTAGTGTATTTAAATAGTATTCAAGAATAAGATCTTTATCATATTTTTTTTCAAATTGTAATGCAAGATACATTTCTTGAAGCTTTCTTTCAAACGTTCTGTCAGTGGTTAGTATATTATTTTTGATCAGTTGTTGAGTGATGGTACTAGCTCCTTCTGATAGTGAAGCTGTTTGTATATTTACGAGTATAGCACGCAAAGCTCCCCTTATATCTACACCATTATGTTGGTAAAAACGGGCATCTTCTATGGCAATAAGTGCCTTTTGAAGATAATATGGAATTTCGTCCAGAGTAGCGTAAATTCGAGCCTCGCCTTGGTTACTATTTAGACGATCTATTTCATTGCCATAAACATCATATATAAAAGTGGTATAATTATCTCTGGGTTTAAGGTCTAATGTGTTTACATCTGGAGCTGCATCTATAACATTTAACACCCAGGCAAGAGCTGCTCCACATACGCCAAAAACTACAATAACTAAACCAATCAAAAAAATTTTAAAGCCAAGGAGAGTTGTGCGTTTAATCTCACGATGAGATTTTTGTTCAGCATCATTCTCCTCTTTAATTTTCTTTGAATAATCCATGTATGATTCGTTGCCACAATTATAAAACTGTATAAACATAATTGCCATTCTACTTCACTGAAAAGGAATTTACAAGGTTTTATTGGGCAACTTCCTCCTTTTTTAAAAATTTTACTTAGTATGACAAAGTTGCTTTAGCAGTTGTTAAAACTCCTTTAAGATAGAGTATACCAAAAAAAATTGCATATATCAATAGCAATAAAGTTGTACGAGAAAATAAAATTGATATTTTTTATAATTTGGGTTATGATAGAATTGCTTAGAAGATGATGACGATGTGATGTAGTTTAATTATATTAAAAGGAGTAACATATATGAAAAATTTAGGAATGAGCGATTTTGAAAGAGATTATTTGTTGGAACTTGCAACTGAATACAAAAAGATCGCAGATACAGAAGAAAATAAATCTAAAATTCAAAATTGGTATGATATTAATGACCTAAAACCTAATGCAAAACCTCTTTTTATGAATCACTACTGGCCAGCTGCATTGAATGAAGTTTTTCCGGAGGATAGTTATAAATGTAAGTCTCAAGCTGCACTTAAATATGAAAAGCACTTTAAGACGCGAATGTTCTATATTAAAGAGCTTGGCGATGATAATGTAGTTGAACCTGTTATTGCGGCTCATTTTGGATATAACATAGATCAATTTGGCGGGCTGCCATCAAAAAAAATGATTCGTTCGGCAGAGGATGATGGATCTGGTGCATATGAATTGGCACCAATTATTATAAAGCCAGAAGATATTGCGCTTATTAAGGATCCTATTTTAAAATATAATAAAGATGTTGCCGAGGAAATTTTTGAGCAGACACAAGAAATTTTTGAACCTGTATTGACGGTGGTAAAAAGAGCCGCGGCTTGGGGAAGTAAGCTAGCTGATCAATTTACTTGGTTTAGAGGTATGGAGCAAGCATATATTGATATGGTTGATGATCCGGAGTGGGTACATGAGTTGCTAGAAACAATTGCAGATAAATATAAAAAAGGACTTGATTTGTTGGTAAATAATGGATTATGGGGCAATTATGATTTGTCGGATCCTCTTGGATCTTCGTCTGGGCTTAAATATGCCACTGGAATTAAAGACTATAAAGATGTGAAACCGGGAGATTACTTTAAGGATAAAATTCCATTGGATAAGTCTTGGGGAGGTAGTATAGCAGAAGCATTTACCTGCGTTTCAAATGATATGCATGAAGAATTTAGCTATATGTATGATAGAAAATTAAATGAATGCTTTAAGTATATTAATGTAGGTTGCTGTGAAGTGTTAGGGCATAAAGTTGATTTAATACGTAAATTTAGAAATGCTCGTAAAATTTCTATATCCGAGTGGAATAAATATGAGCTGGCCGCAAAGAACATAGGTCGTGATTTTGTATATAGCTATAAACCGGCTGGAGTACCATTTTTGGGAGAAAATCTCGATAAAGTGGCAGTGGAAAGAGAAATTAGAGGAGTATTAGAGGCTGTTAAAAAATATAATTGTAATGCAGAACTAGTGTTGAATATAGGAGGTACTTTAGGCGTAAATCCGCATAAAAAAATTAGAGAATGGTCGGATCTAACCAGAAGACTAATAGAGGAATATTATCAATAGAGTATCTTGACAGATTGCAGTAATATTTTATAATGATAGATGACTTTAAAAATAAGAAGCACTCGACAAAAGTTGAGTGTTTTTTTATTAATATTTAGGAGGAAAAGATGTTAAGGACGCATTATTGTGGAAATATTAGAGAAAGTAATATGAAATCTAGCGTAAAGGTTTGTGGCTGGGTGAATACGAAACGAGATATGGGAGGGATAATTTTTATTGATTTACATGACAGAGAAGGTACGCTGCAAATAGTATGTGACCTGGAAATGCTAAAGGATAAGTTTAAGATAATAGAAGCAGTAAAGAATCAGAGTGTATTGCAAGTGAGGGGAAAAATCCGTCTTAGAGATGATGAAACTATTAATCCAAAGATAGCAACAGGGACGGTGGAGCTTTATGCAGAAGATTGTAGATTATTATCTGAAGCGTCGCCGTTGCCTTTTTCATTAGACGAAGAAGTGCGAGAAGATTTGAGGCTGAAATATAGATTTTTAGATATTCGTCGAGAAGCTATGATAAGCAATTTAAAATTTAGACACAAGATACAGAAATTGACGCAAGATTATTTGGATAACGATGGATTTATTAGTGTGGAAACGCCTATGCTGACTAAGTCGACGCCAGAAGGTGCAAGAGATTATTTGGTACCCAGTCGTGTACATCCAGGAGAATTTTATGCATTGCCACAGTCGCCGCAGATATTCAAGCAATTGCTAATGGTAGGAGGGCTTGATAAGTATTACCAAATTGCAAGATGTTTTAGAGACGAAGATTTGAGGGCAGATAGGCAGCCAGAGTTTACGCAAGTAGATATGGAAATGTCATTTGTAGAGCAAGAAGATGTGCTTAGACATTTGGAAAAGTTGTTTAAGTATATATTTAAACACTCTATGAATATAGAATTTGATGATAGGTTTCCGAGGATTACCTGGAAGACTGCAATGGATAAATATGGCAGCGATAAGCCAGACTTGCGGTTTGATTTGCCAATAGTAGATATTACAGAAGTCGCAAGAGTGTGTGAATTTTCTGTATTTAGAAATGTTGTTGACCAAGGTGGCGTGGTTAGAGCTATTTGTATAAAAGGTGGAGATGTGCTCAGCAGAAGTCAGATTGATGAATTGACAAAGACGGCAGTAACATTTGGAGCAAAAGGTATGGCGTGGATATCACTTCGCCCGGATGGAGAAATATATTCGATATTAAAAAAATATTTTAATGAGAGCGATATTCAAGCAATTATTGAAAAGACAGAAGCGAAAAATGGAGACTTTATATTATTCTGTGCAGATAAATTAGATATAGTTCGCAAAGTTTTGGGAGTGTTGCGCTTAGAAATAGCAGATATATTTAATTTGCGAAGAAAAGATGATTATAAAATTTTGTTTGTAACCGACTTTCCGCAATTTGAATATTCGGAAGAAGAAGGGCGATATTTGGCAATGCACCATCCATTTACAATGCCATATTTAGAAGATATTTCGCTAATAGAAACTGACAAAGGAGCGGTCAGAGCACAAGCTTATGACGTAGTGTTAAATGGAGTTGAATTGGGAAGTGGAAGTGTAAGAATTTATGATGCAGATATACAGCAAAAGATGTTTAGCGCATTAGGATTTTCTGAGGAAGAAATTAAAGAGAGATTTGGGTTTATGGTAGATGCGTTTAAATATGGAACTCCGCCGCATGCAGGATTTGCGTTTGGGTTAGATAGGCTTGTAATGTTGCTAGTGGGAGCAAATTCATTGCGAGAAGTTATAGCATTTCCGAAGACAAAGGATGCTTCTTGCTTGATGACAAATGCACCAAATCTAGTAGATGATGAGCAACTAGAAGTGTTAAATTTAGGACTTTATACAGCGGAGGGTATAGTAAAGAAAAAGGCGAAAAGTAATGATGTAGATGTGGATGTAGATAAAGTGGCGGCATTGGCGATGCTCTCAATTAAAGAAGAAGAAAAGGAGAAGTTGAAAGATGATTTATTGTCGATTATAGAATTTGCAAATCAATTGAAAGAAGCAGATACAAGCAACATTAAGCCGTCGACGGCAGAAGTAACGAATGTGTTAAGAACAGACGTGGTTACAAATATAAATCGCCGAGATGAAATGTTAAGTAATGCAAAAACTAAAGAAAACGGAATGATTTTGATAAAAAAAGTAATAGAATAGTATGGGAGGAAACGTATGAAACAGGGAAGAGAAGTGATCTCATTTGACTACGCTATGAAGTATATACTAAGAGAGAAGTCAAATTTTGATATATTGGAAGGATTTTTATACGCACTGCTAAACGAAGAAGTAAAAATATTGGAAATATTAGAAAGTGAAAACAATAAAAATGACATTGATTTAAAGTCTAATAGAGTAGATTTGCTAACAAGAGATGAGCAAAATCGAAGAATGATAATAGAAATCCAGTATGCAGCGGAATCGGATTATTTGCAAAGATTGCTATATGAAACAAGTAGAACAATAATAGATAATCTACCAGATGGAGCAAGATACGAAGAAGTAATAAAAGTGATATCGATTAGTATATTGTATTTTGATATAGGAACAAAATGCGTATATAAAGGAGAAATGTCATTCCGAGATATAAAAACAAAGGAAAATTTAATTCCAGAAAAGGCAGACAAATATATAGGAATAAAAAGTAAGAAAAAGAATTATAAAGAAATTTTTCCGGAATATTACTTGATCAATACGAGGCTGTTTAATGATAATGTAGAAACGGATTTAGATGACTGGATATATATGTTTAAAAACAGTGAAGTAAGAGAAGGAGCAACTGCAAAAAGTATTGATAAAGCAAAAGAGCGCTTGGATGTATTAAAAATGAGTAAAAAAGAACGATCTAAATATAACAATTTTCTAGACGAGAGGCGAAAAAGTGCAAGTCAGTATCATACAGCGTATACTGAAGGAATAGAGCAAGGAATAAAACAAGGAATAAAGCAAGGAATAGAGCAAGGAATAAAGCAAGGAATAGAACAAGGAATAGAACAAAATAAAAAAGAATTCGTGAAAAGAGGATTGGATAAAAAAATTAGTATTGCAATGATTGCTGAGTTGGCAGAATTATCAATAGAAGAAGTGAAGGCAATAATTAAAAATTTGAGTTAGTAGATTGGAGAAAATATGTATACAGTTTCAGAATTAAGTAAAATGCTTAAAGATAAAAAAATTTCATCGGTTGAAGTAACAACAGAATATTTGGCAAAAATAGATGCGAAGGATAAAGAGATAGAAGCCTTTTTGCTAGTGACCAAGGAAGAGGCAATGGAGGCGGCTAAACTGGCGGACGCAACAATAGCGGCAGGGAACGCAACAACGCTAACTGGAATCCCTTGCGCAATAAAAGATAATATGTGTACCAAGGGAATTCGCACTACTTGTGGTTCAAAAATGTTGGAGGATTTTATTCCAGAATATGATGCGTTTGTAATAAAAAAATTGAAGGTCGCAGAAACGGTAATGCTAGGCAAGTTGAATATGGATGAATTTGCTATGGGTTCATCAAATGAGAATTCGCATTTTCATATAACAAAAAATCCCAAAAATCTTGAAAGAGTGCCAGGTGGAAGCAGTGGAGGCTCGGCTGCAGCAGTGGCGGCGGATATGGCGGTCTTTACACTAGGGAGTGACACAGGAGGATCGATAAGGCAGCCCGCATCATTTTGTGGAGTGGTCGGGATGAAGCCTACGTATGGCTCGATTTCTAGAAATGGATTGGTGGCGTTTGCATCATCGTTTGACCAAATTGGACCATTAACTCATACGGTAAAAGATTCAGCCATGGTGTTAAACGCAATTGTGGGACATGATAAAGGTGACTCAACTTCTAGAGTGTATAAATATGAAGATTATACAAAAGATTTGGAAAAAGGAGTTCGAGGATTAAAGCTTGCAGTACCGAAAGAATATCTGGAAGGTGACGCTATTCAAGCAGAAGTGAAAGAGGCAATTGTAGCGGCAATAAAAGAGTACGAGAAAATGGGGGCAGTGGTGAAAAAAGTTTCTATGCCATCGTTAAAGTTGGCGCTACCTGCCTATTATGTAATTTCTAGCGCTGAAGCATCTTCAAATTTGTCGCGATTTGATGGGGTCAGATATGGTTATAGAACTGATGACTATGAAAATATTGAGGACTTGTATAAAAAATCTCGAAGCGAGGGCTTTGGAGCAGAAGTTAAGCGTCGAATCATGCTAGGAACATTTGCGTTGAGTGCAGGATATTATGACGCATACTATAAAAAAGCCGTAGAAGTGAGAGCACTGATAAAGCAAGAGTTTGATGAAGTATTTAAAGATAGCAGTGCAATAATCTCGCCTGTGGCACCAACAACGGCATATAAACTTGGGCAGAAGACAAAAAATCCTTTGGAGATGTATATGGGAGATATTTATTCTGTGCCAGTGAATATAGCTGGAGTGCCGGCAATCAGCATTCCGTGTGGAGTAGATTTGGAGGAGTTGCCTATAGGAATGCAACTGATTGGAAATATGTTTAGTGAAGCTTTATTATATCAAATTGCAAATGCTTATGAAGCACGTTAGAGGGAGAAAATTATGTACGAAATGGTAATAGGACTTGAGGTCCATTGTGAATTAAATACAGAGACAAAAATATTTTGCGGATGCAAGACAACGTTTGGGGCGGAGCCTAATACGCAGGTTTGCCCGGTGTGTATGGGAATGCCAGGAACGCTTCCGGTGTTGAATGAAAAAGTGGTAAATTATGCCATTAAGGCGGGGCTTGCAACAAAATGTAAGATACGAGCCGTATCAAAGCAAGATAGAAAAAATTATTTTTATCCCGACTTGCCTAAGGCATATCAAATATCACAGTTTGATGAACCACTTTGCGAGAGAGGATATATAGAAATAGAAACAGAAGGTGGATCAAAAAAAATAGGAATAACAAGGATTCACATAGAAGAAGATGCCGGGAAGCTGATTCATGACAAAGAAAAAGGAACGTTTATAGATAGCAATAGATGCGGGGTACCGTTGATAGAAATTGTATCAGAACCAGACATGAGAAGTTCATTAGAAGCAGTTGCATATTTCAAAAAGTTACGTGCAATAATATTGTATACAGGGATTTCTGATTGTAAAATGAACGAAGGATCCTTGAGATGCGATGTTAACTTGTCTGTGCGAAAGAAAGGAGAAGAAAAGTTTGGAACACGTACAGAAATGAAGAATTTAAACTCGTTTACGTTTATTCAAAAAGCAATAGAATACGAATTTAAGAGACAAGTTGATATTGTGAAAGCTGGAGGTGAAGTTGTACAAGAAACAAGGCGATATGACCAAGCTACGGGAAAAACATATTCTATGAGAACAAAGGAAGATTCAAACGATTACCGATATTTTCCGGACCCAGATTTGGCGCCAATAGTAACTTCAAAAGAAAAAATTCAGAAATTGAAAAAGGAAATACCGCCATTGCCAGATGAAAGAAAGCAAAAGTATATGCAAAATTATGGACTGAACGCTTACGATGCGGAATTGCTAACAAATGAAAAAGAGGTTGCAAATTATTTTGAAAAGGCAGCAGTATATGCTAAAAATAAAAAAATACTAGCAAACTTGATTATTACAGAAGTTCTGAAAATGGTAGAAGATGATAAAATCAAAATTTCGTATAAAAGCATAGCCGATATTTCTAACCTAGCCAGCGGCGACAAAATTAATAGTAGCGTTGCCAAGAAGTTGATAAAAGATGCGTGGGACAAAAATATCGATGTAAATAAGTACGTGGAAGAAAATGATCTACTTCAAATCAATGACAAGGTATTGCTAAAAAAATTGGTATTAGAGGCAATAAAGGCAGATCCTAAGTCTGTGGCTGCGTATAAAGCGGGTAAAAGTATTGTTATTAAATCGTTTATTGGCAAAATAATGGGAAAAACTGGTGGAAGAGCAAATCCTGTAGTGGTTAGTAAATTACTAGAGAAAGAACTGTCAAAATAATAGGAGGTCATCATGAAGGATAATAAAGCTGGCATTATATGGACTATGGTAATAATTATAGTGGTACTATTAGTGATTTGGTGGTGGTGGTTTTATGGATCAGAGCCTGAAACAGAAGTAGTGGTTCCGGTGGCGCAAAGTGAATCTTTGGCACCCGAAGCTGTCGCAGTGGCAGAATAAGTTGAATGATAATAGGAGGTCAAGATGAAAAGATTTGCGGCGATAGTAATACTCTGTGCCATTTTAATTTTGGGATGTTGGTGGTTCTTTGGAGCCGAAGAATCGGAGGTAGTAACTCCAGAAAAAGTTAGTGAGAAGGTGGATCAGTTATCGGATCGGCCATCGGAGTTGCGAAAGTTGATAGATAGAAGTGGTGCTGAAATAGAGGCATTGGATAACTACTTTAGAGTGGTTTCATATGCACCAGCAATAACCGAGCTATTAGTGGATTTAGGGTATGGTGACAGAATTGTTGCGATAACAAGTTATGACAAAGGAGATGGTGTAGTAGGAGAACCTAAAGTATTCGACATGGTAAATCCTGACATGGAAGGGCTGCTTGTATTAGAGCCAGACTTAATCTTGGTGGGAGAATTGACTGCCGAGGGCGGTGCGGATCCATTAATAGAATTCAGAAAAATGGGAACCACTGTTGCAAGCTTTCCTACCGCTAACACTATAGCAGATATATATTTAGATTTGGAGTTTATGGGAGAATTGCTGGGAGAAAAAGAGACGGCAGATGCTTTGGTTCAAGATATGAAAAGGCAAATAGCGGAGATATCGGCTATTACAGATAAAATCGAAGATAAAAAGAGTGTCTACTTTGAAATTTCTCCTGCTCCATATATGTATAGTACAGGAGACGAAACCTATTTAAACCAAATGATATCTATTGCAGGAGGAGAGAACGTCTTTGCAGATGATCAAACGTCTTGGATTAGTGTAACAGATGAGATGGTGATTGCGGCAAATCCTGATGTCATTATTACAAACGTAACGTATGTAGATGATGCTGTTGCGGAAATTGAAAAGAGAAATGGCTGGGGAGATATTACAGCAATAAAAAATGGAGAAGTGTTTTTAGTGGAGAACAACCCAACTTCGTTACCTACTAGAAATATTTTGACCGGAATTAGAGAGATGGCAAAGGATATGTATCCAGAGTTATTTTAAGTGAAGTAGGCTGTCGCGATAATTGCGGCGGCTTTTATTTGAATTAGGGGAGGAATTGTGATGAAAGTTAAGATGGGGATAACTGTTGTTTTGGTTGTAATAGCGATTATTTTGGGAATCGGAATAGGTTCTGTTTTTGTTCCACCTGCAGATGTGGTATCGATAATTTTGCATAAGCTTTTTGGCGTAGCATTGAGCGAAAGTGTAACTGCTCCAGAGGTAAGCATCGTATGGAACATAAGAACTGTGAGAACTTTGATGGCATTTGTGGTGGGAGCTGCGCTATCGGCATCTGGCTCTGCTATGCAATCGGTATTGCAAAATCCCTTGGCATCGTCGTATACATTGGGTGTTTCGGCTGGTGCAAGCGTTGCTGCTAGCATTTGCATTATAGGTGGATTTTCATTTTTTGGAATTTTGACATTGCCGCTCTTGGGAATGACTTTCGGAATTTTAACGGTATTTGCGGTGGTGGCTGTATCGACAAAACTGGATCGCCAGATAAGTAATATTACGATAGTGTTAGTAGGAATGGTGATATCGCTATTTTTGAGTGCGGTGATGTCTATTTTAATTGCAGTATTTAAAAATCAAGCGGAAAGAATTATATTGTGGCAGATGGGGAGCTTTGCAGGAAATCAGCCCATTGAGCTTGTCATTGTTACTGTGATTTCGGTTATAGGAATATTTGTATTGTGTATAAAATCACGCGAGCTAGATATTTTGAGTTTTGGAGAAGAGCAGGCGTTTTCTATGGGCATTGATGTTAAGAAAGCCAAGTGGGGGATACTTATATTTGCTGCAGGACTGACGGGCTGCGCTATTTCATTTGTGGGAATAATTGGATTTATCGATCTGATAGCACCGCATGTTACGAGAAGAATTTTTGGAGTCAGTCATAGAATTGTGATACCCATGTCTGCTATGTTTGGAGGGCTTTTTATGGTTGGATGCGACATTTGCTCGCGAGTTATTGCAAATCCAATCGAATTGCCAGTGGGAGCAGTGACCGCGCTGATTGGTGCACCGTTTTTTATGTATATATTTTTTAAAAAAGATAGCAAGGAGGGCAGGGTCGATGCTTGATATAAAAAACTTGAGGACAGGATACGATAAGCAAATGGTTTTGAAAGATGTAAGTCTCAAAGTATCTCTGGGAGAAAATTTATGTATATTGGGTTCAAATGGTTCTGGAAAAACAACGCTTCTCAAGGCAATTAGCGGAGTTTTACAATATGAAGGAAGCATTGTATTGTTTGGAAAAGAAGTGAGCGAGCAAAAGCCAATTGAGTTGAGCAAAAAAATAGCCCGCCTATCGCAGATGACAAATATATATTTTCCATACACTGTCTATGATACTGTAATGTTGGGTAGGTATAATCAGCTTTCAAAAAATGTTTTCGAGAAGCCTGCGAAATTGCATTATGAATATGTTGATTATTGCCTACATGCGGTGGGAGCGTATGAGTTAAAAGATAGGCGCATCAATACCCTCTCAGGGGGGCAACTACAGAAGGTGCTGATGGCACGGGCATTGGCGCAAGAACCAAAAGTGATTTTGCTAGATGAGCCTTCCAATCATTTGGATCTAAAAAGTCAGATGGAATTATTCACATTTTTGGCAGAGTGGAGCGCTGACGGTGAGCATTCGGTGATAGCGGTGCTACATGATGTGCTGCAGGGATTGCGATTTTTTGATAGACTGCTGCTGCTACGACGCGGGATGATTCAGTTTGATGGATCAGCGGATGCGGTACAGTATGATCAATTAAAGAATGCGTATGGATTTGATGTAGTTGCCTATCTTAAGCAAATGCAAGAAAAACTAAATGCGCTGTAGATACCTATGCCGTTTTTAGATACTGACTTATTTCGTATAGTGCTTGATAGAGATCTGCATAAGTGATCATAACCTGATTATTCATATTGTGAAAAAGTTGCTCAGAAATTATGCCGGCGTCATGTAACACGATGCGTTTGTCAATGTTGGTATCAGCTATGGAAAGCATTTCGAAGATAGCAAAGACGAGCTGAATTGTGGTTACATATTCGTTTTGAAGATAGGCTTCGTTTAATGGCATCGAGATTTCCTCAATGCGAATAAATTTGTGAAAAGCTTCTATAACATCTGGCGCAGCCGCAAGGTCGTTTAGGTGAATGTCGTTATTGTAGCTGCCGATTATGATTCCTGCATTATAGGCGTAGGAGATACCGTTAGAAAATGGATGCCCCTCGTAGGCATAAGGCAAGTCGAGGTCGGCCAAAAATGCTCCCTGGGCAATAAGTTGTTGCTGTATTTGAGAGATCATAGAAGAATTATAAGCGAAGTCTCGAAAAGTAGCGTTGGTATTTACCGCGTATGCTGCGGCCACGCCAGCTGCTTCCCCAATAGCCATTCCGATAGGCACAACTCGAACACTGCCAAAGCCAATGCTGTGGTAGCTGGCACTTCTGCTGGCGATGAGGAGGTTGTCGATTACTTTGGGGATGATGGAACGAAATGGAATGCTATATGCATCGGGATCGCCAATGATGTAGCCCCAGTTGTCTATGCTAGTAGTTTGAATATCGATTGGGTAACTGCCCCAAGCAATCTTGTCAGAAAAATTCATGTGGCTCATCATGTCGCTGGCACTGAGAGTATATTCGCCGATGATATGTCTGGATTCGCGTACGTATAGTTCTTCTGTTATGCCGCCATATGTTGCATTGGCAAATCCAGGAATATTTGCAATTATATATGCCGCAATGTGTTCGCATTCGTCTGCAGCTATGTTTTTGGCGGCGCTTAATTCAGATTGGTTAAGAGGGTCAAAGCCTATGAGCTGCATAGCATTGATGAGTACCGAATTGTCGTTTTGTAGCCCCACATTTAATCCTCGAACTTTTACATTGTCTGGATAAGCAGGCGTGTATGCTCTCATTATATCTAAAAATCCCCAGGCTGAATACGCATTCATTTCGGCTTGATAATAGGCCGTATCAGAATAAATTCCGTCTCGCAGTGCGGCCCAATCGACGTTATCTATTTTAAATACCTGTGTGATTGCCTGAATTTGTGTAGGATTATTAATGTCCATCCCGCCGATTGTATAGGGAACTCCAGCGGCCGCCGCAATGTCCGCATCTTGTGTGGCATCGATAAAGACGTTGGCTGTAAATATAGTATTGTTAGCAGTTATATGTGTGATTTTATTTTCTGTAACAGCGGGCAAAATGTCGTCGGCATTGAGAATAAGCGTGATGTTGTCCTCAGCTGCGATCATTGATAAGAAAATTTTCTCGACTGTTGCAATATCAAATGAATCGCGTTTGTCCCAAAATCCAGCGAAAGCATTTTCGGGGTGAATAGCAAGAAAAAATTCTTCAAAAATCCCTTGCGTCAATAGAGTACCATCCAATGAATAATTCATGTCTAGAGAATTTAGACCTCCTAGTGTAAATAAGCCTCCAACTTTGTCGCGAGTATCGATAAGCAGTGTGTGCATTCCGTTTCTAGCACTGCTTACGGCCGCGGCAATGCCTTCGGGGTCTGTGCCTATAACAGCAACGTCAAAGTCTGCTGCAAAGATGTTAAAGGTCATACAAAATAAAAAGATTGTTATCATATAAAATTTTCTCATCGTTAATCCTCCAATGTGTTTAAAGTAGTTGTCCCATAGTAAAATGTGGTGTAAAATAAGTCTAAAATGAATGTGTGGTGATTAAATGATTTTTGCAAGCATGACATTTTTATTTGTATTTTTGCCAATTGTATTAATAGGATACTTTGTTTTGCCGATGCGGAATATCTTTATATTTTTGGCGAGCTTATATTTTTATGCTTGGGGGGAGCCTAGCTATGTGTATCTAATGCTATTTAGCATATGTTTCAATTATATCATAGGGCTTTGCATTAGCGATAGAAAAGAAGTTTTGGTGACGGGAGTATTTTTAAATTTGCTGATTTTATTTGTGTTTAAATATGAAGGGTTTATAGTAGAGAATATAAATCATTTACTAGATATAAATTTGCCGAGCATGAATTTGCCGTTGCCTATTGGGATCTCATTTTTTACGTTTCAAGCTATTTCGTATTTAATAGATGTGTATCGAAAAGATGTACCGTCGCAGAAGAATCCAATTAATTTGGGGTTATACATATCGCTATTTCCACAGCTTATAGCAGGACCAATTGTGCGCTATACAGATATTGAAAAGCAAATCAATCAACGTAGCATTACATGGGCTCAAATCGATTATGGCGTAAAGCGTTTTATTGAAGGTCTGGCAAAAAAAGTAATTTTGGCTAACAATTTTGCGATCATATCGGAGGCCGCATTTGCAAGTGATAACCTTTCAACCAGCTTTGCATGGCTTGGAGCAATTGCGTATACATTGCAAATTTATTATGATTTCTCGGGGTATAGCGATATGGCAATAGGGCTTGGAAGAATATTTGGTTTTACATTTGCAGAGAATTTTAATTATCCGTATATTGCGAAGACGGTGAGTGAATTTTGGCGCCGATGGCACATCTCGTTGGGTAGTTTTTTTAGAGATTATGTATATTTTCCGTTGGGAGGATCTCGCGTAAGCAGAGGTAAATTGCGCCGTAATTTATTTATTGTGTGGGCATTAACAGGGCTATGGCATGGTGCGGCTTGGCAATTTTTGGCATGGGGGATGCTATATTTTATATTAATTTTAGTAGAAAAAGAGTTAAAGCCATACTTTAACAGTAAAATCTTTAGTTTATGTTACCAAATTTATACGATGTTTTTTGTGATAATTGGATGGATAATATTTGCGCAAGAATCGTTGACACAAGCAATGGAGTATATTATAGTGATGTTAGGAGCTGGAGATTTTATTAGTTTGGAGTTTTATCGATACTTAAATAATTATTACGTATTGCTTATCATAGGAATAATATTTACAATGCCGGTGGCGCCGATGTTAAAAAATAAATTGAAGCCTGTTGCAGAAATTATTTCTCCAGTTGTCTACATAGCTATATTTTTGTCATGTGTATCATATCTTGTAATAGGTGCACATAATCCTTTTATTTACTTTAATTTTTAAAATGTGGAACAAGTAGTCGTTTTTATATTAAATTAACTTGAAAAAAATTCAAAATTTGGTATAATGAAGAAGATAACTAATTACTAAAGGAGGATTTATTAATGAGTGAGATATTATTAAATGCAGGAACTGGAGAAGTGGAAGTAGTTGAATTTATTGTACGCGGAAAGCATTATGCAATAAATGTTTTAAAGATTAAAGGAATTGTAACAATAGATGAAGTTATGCCTTTTCCAAATACAAGAGAAGAAGTAGCTGGTCTTACAAATGTAAGAAATGAAATGGACGTTGTAATTGACTTAAGTTTTGTTTTACACAAAGTACATACTCAAGATTACAAGAAAGCTCTTGGTTTGCTATGCGAATTTAATGAAACCAAAGTGGTATTTTTGGTTGACCAAGTAAATGGCATAAGGCGAATTGGTTGGAATGATATTAAACAAACTACAAATATTAAGGCAGAAACATTAAGTATAGGTAGTTTGATGTTGGATGAAACAATTATAATTTTGCTAGATTTTGAAACAATCACTATTAAAGCTGGTATAGGAAATATGTGGGAAGCCGGAACAGTTTCAGAAGATACCATTGTAAGTAGACAAGAGAAAATTATGGTTGTAGAAGACTCAAGAGCAATAAGAGAGATGTTAAAATGTGTGCTAGAAGAAGCAGGATTTTCAAATTTAAAATTGTTCGAAAATGGACAACTTGCAAAAGACTATATCTTTGATTTAAAAGAAAAATTTGGGGCTAAGTTTAGGCAACAAGTGGATTTGGTTATAACTGATGTTGAGATGCCGATATTAGATGGGTATAGTTTAACGCGTGCTATTAAAGAAGATGACACGTTAAAAGAGCTTCCGGTTATTATTTTCTCATCATTGATTACAGAGGAGTTACAACATAAAGGGAAAGAATTAGGTGCAGATGCTCAGCTTAGTAAACCGTCTATGAATGAGCTTGTGAAAGTGATCAATATGTTTTTTGGAAAGTAATATAGTTTAGGGTGTGTAGGTATTTTCTATACACTCCATTTTTTTGCGCAAAAATCTAAGATTAGAAAATTACCTTGACATGAGTTAAAAAATATGGTTGAATTTAACTGTCAGATTTTTACAATATATCGGAATATAGAAATATCGAAATATAAAATAGAAAGGAATGGATTAATGGGAGAAGTTAAATTTAAGTTTTTGGAAAGTACATTGAATGTTTCTGTTCAAAGAGATAACTATGTACAGGTGTATAAGAGATATGAAGAGTTGGCATATGAATTGATTCAATCGTTTATTGTGACATATGAGCCTGAAAACGAAACTGATGCATATGAAAATGCGCTAGCGCAAGGATATGCAGTATTAGACAAAGCTATCGACAATGCTGTAGAGTGGTTACAAGAATTGGGAGTAGAAAAACTGGATAAAAAAAGCTTTTGCAAAAATTATTATGAAGAGTATAATACATGGGCCGACGACATAAAGAAAATAAAAGTTTTTGAAAAGTTGCTAGAAAGTCTAAAAACAAATATCAGACAATTAAGTTATTCAGTGATGAACGTGCTGAAAAATATAAAAAAATGGGAATTTGATTATGTGACAGTAGAAGATAGGGCAACTGCAGAACTGCTGATAACAACCTTAAAAGCCGACAATCTAGAAAGTACTATTATGACAATCTTTGCATTAGATCCGTTTAATATAGATCTTTATGCTTATATTATAGAAAACGAAATAGATAAAAATGGAGATATTGTAGAAATAGCAAAGTATTATGGAGTATATATAGATGACATAGTGAACAAAAAGTTATTATCGTATTTAGAGCCCGCTCTTGATACAGAAGATGCCGCCACTAATGCGAAACTCAAAATTGTCAACAGTATGTTATGCTATAATATAGAAACAAGTATTGCTCTAAAAAAAATTAACGATATATTGGACAAGTTGTTAATCGCGAAGACAAGAACATTTAATAACTATGTCTACGATACGGAAGAGAATTGCTTAGAAGCCAAAATGCAGTACGACTCATTAGTGCAACTTTGCGAACCGTGCGACACAATGAGTAAAAGCGCATTGAAAGCTATGAAAAAGGAAATTTCTGACAAAAAATATGTAGGTAATATTGCAGAGAAATTTATTAACCAAATTAATGACCAGATTGCGAAAATAGAAGACTTGGATCAAGAAGCTGAGACCGTATCTGAGTTATATGTTGAGATTCAAGAATTTTATGATAGCAAAATATCAAATATACTAAAAAAATGTTTGTTTTGTATAAATGATTCGAATGGGGAAAAGTTTGAACAGGCCAAAGGACGGTTTTCTGCAATGGAAGACGAAGAAGTTGTAGTATACTTTAGCGATTCTGGGTGGTCTAGTTCGAGAGATGGCTTCATCATAACGGATAAGAAAATTTATAATAGATGCGCTTTTGCAGATGAATGGGCAATTGCGTTAGATGGGATAGAACATATCGTAATAGATTATAAAAAGATATTGGTTAACAATCAAATATTGGCATGTAGTACGATATCAAAAGATGAATTAAGGAATTTAGTGAAATTTCTCAATTTTGTAATCAATACATTGACCAATGATGAGTTTGAGGATGAGGAAACAATCGATGGTGAAGAAAAACAAGAAAGTACAAAATTTGAAGCAGATGATGATGGAATGGAGTATATGGCGAAATTGGCTATGTCAAGCTTCCTGCAAATAGAAGAAGATGATGATGGAATGGAGTATATGGCGAAATCGGCTATGTCAGGCTCCCCGCAAATAGAAGAAGATGATTATGGAATGGAGTATATGGCGAAATCGGCTATGTCAGGCTCCCCGCAAATAGAAGAAGATGATTATGGAATGGAGTATATGGCAATATTAGCCATGTCAGGCTCCGGACAAGTAGACGTTGAAGAGGGTGTCTGGAAAGCCGAAGCCGAATATTTGGATGCAACATCAGATGAAGAAGACGACGACGAATATTGGGACTCAGTAGCCGATGAAGAAGACGACGAATATTTGGATGCAACATCAGATGAAGAAGACGACGAATATTGGGACTCAGTAGCCGATGAAGAAGACGACGAGTATTTGGATGCAACATCAGATGAAGAAGACGACGAATATTTGGATGCAACAGCCGATGAAGAAGACGACGAGTATTTGGACGCAGTAGCAGATGAAGAAGACGACGAGTATTTGGATGCGATAGCAGATGAAGAAGACGACGAATATTTGGACGCAGTAGCAGATGAAGAAGACGACGAGTATTTGGATGCGATAGCAGATGAAGAAGACGACGAATATTTGGATGCAACAGCCGATGAAGAAGACGACGAGTATTTGGATGCAACAGCAGATGAAGAAGACGACGAGTATTTGGACGCAGCAGCAGATGAAGAAGACGACGAATATTTGGACGCAGTAGCCGATGAAGAAGACGACGAGTATTTGGATGCAGTAGCCGATGAAGAAGACGACGAGTATTTGGATGCAACAGCAGATGAAGAAGACGACGAGTATTTGGACGCAACAGCAGATGAAGAAGACGACGAGTATTTGGATGCAACAGCAGATGAAGAAGACGACGAATATTTGGACGCAACAGCAGATGAAGAAGACGACGAGTATTTGGATGCAACAGCAGATGAAGAAGACGACGAGTATTTGGATGCAACAGCAGATGAAGAAGACGACGAGTATTTGGATGCAACAGCAGATGAAGAAGACGACGAATATTTGGATGCAACAGCCGATGAAGAAGACGACGAGTATTTGGACGCAGTAGCAGATGAAGAAGACGGCGAGTATTTGGATGCAACAGCCGATGATAATGATGATGAAGATGTCTGGCAAGCAGTAGCCAACGACGAAGATATCTGGGAAGCAAGGCGTATATCTGATGATGATATGCCAGTGGTTTTGAAAGATTTATTGCAAAAAAATGTTAATAACAAAAATAATGTAGTGCGTTTAAAAACTCAATTGACTGACACAGATATAGAAAGAATTCAAAATTGCTATTCGAATATGCGATGCAAATCGTTACACCAACGTTTATATAATATAACTAGATTGGCAGATTATCCCAAAAAAATGATGAATGCGAAAAAACAATATGCGCCGTTTAGCGATGGTGAAGAGGTAGTTATACTATATGATGATACCGTGTTTGGAACTGCAAAGTCTGGATTTGTAATAACGAATAAAAATTTGTATAGTAAGATAGTTTTTCAAGCGGCTGTGACAATTCCGCTTATTCATATATCGTCTGTTAAGAAAGAAAAAAATAATATTTTGGTGAATAATACGGTTTTGCCAACAGGGTTGATGGATATAGATGATATGAACGTACTGGTGGATTTTTTAAAATTTATTGCTTCTTGTGTAGGAGAACAAGTGGGCTATAGAACTATAAAAGCATAAAAAATTTGAGGGCTATCTGAGGGTAGCTCCTTTTTTATGGGTCAAGCGCAAATTGCAAAAGAGTACATATAATGATAGTAATCACATTTAATAGGGACTGATGGCTATGGAGAATAAAATAAATTTTTTGAAGCATTTGTGTTTTAGTTTGACTTTTTTGGGGATAATGTTCATTATTATTCCAATACTAGATTATTACAAAGAATCTCCAGCAAGTAATTTGAGTATAATTTGTGGAGTTTTGATGCTTATAGGTGTATTAAAAATATTTTTATATGTTTTAAAATTACAAAAATTGCAATATAAGATTATAGACAGATGGCATTGCGAGAATGCGGAGGTACTAAGTAATAGAAAGTGGAATTATAAGATGTGCAATGTGGGATTACTGCTTATATGTTTATTGCTAGGATTTGGGCTTTTGCCTGGGGATATCAATTTGGGGTTGTTGCTAATAGTTTGTGGAGTGATTATTGCGGGGCAGCAAAATTTGTTGATAGAAGATTACATCGATAGAGTTTCGCATGAAGTGATATTTACAGAGAAGTTTATTTTGTATTATGATGAAATGTATGGAGCCTATAGTGGAAATTATGTTTTGATAAGTATTGAGATTGTAAATAAGCAATTGATATTAGAGTATTTAAGTATTTACAGTGAAGACGATGTAAAAAAAGTGAGTATTGATATTCCGTATGGTTTGGCGGACAATGCGGTGGATTTACATCACAGATATAGTGAAAAGTTTTTGCCGTAGGCCTCGTGAAATGCGAGGCTTTTTTGGCTAGACAAATCGTTTCAAATATTATAAAATATATTGGTAAAAATTTCTAAGGAGGCGTTTATGAGTAAACCAAATATTTTATATATTATGTCGGATGATCATGCGATCAATTCGATTAGTTGTTACGGGTCAATATTAGCGGAAGTATTTAAAACACCAAATTTGGATAGAATTGCAGAAGAAGGGTGCCGGCTTAATAAGTTTATTTCTACCAATTCTCTATGTGTTCCTGCAAGGGCAAGCGTGATGACGGGGCAATATGGAAACATTAACGGAGTGAAAACTTTGGCAGATCACTGGGATAGTACCACTGATGTTAATGTGGCAAAGCTGATTAAGGAGCAGGGTTATCAAACTGCATTGTTCGGAAAGTGGCATCTGCATGATATTCCAAGAGGTTTTGACGAGTATAAGTATTTAGGTGGAATTAAAAATCAGCAGGGAACTTATCGGGATCCAATGTTTTTTGAAAAAGGACAAGAAGGTCTTGTAACTCATAAAGGATATGTAACTGATATTATTACGGATATGACTTTGGATTGGTTGAAAAATCGTGAGGAAGGTAAGCCGTTTTTTGTGATGTGCAATCATAAGGCGCCTCATGATATGTGGGATTACCCTGAAAAGTTTGAACATATTTTTGATGGCATCGAAATTCCAGAGCCAGACAGTTTGTTTGAGGATTTATCTCATAGAAGCGCGGGGTCGTTTGGATATGGAAGCACCGTATCGCCAAAAAGTATGATTTTTCCAAAAACTGGTAAGGCGCACAGCTTATATAAATTTTTTATGGCAGATGATTATGTGACGGGTAAACTCGATTGCGATGAAAATGCTAGTTTCGAGGAGAAAGCTCATAAGGCATATCAGAAGTACTTAAAGGATTATTTGCGAACTGTTGCAGGCATTGACGATTCGGTAAGACAGTTGTTGGAGTATTTGGAAAAAACGGGAGAGATTGATAATACTGTAATTATATATACTTCGGATCAGGGAATGTATTTGGGAGAGCATGATTATTGCGACAAACGATGGAGCTATGAAGAAGGTATTCGCACGCCGTTTTTGATAAGGTATCCAAGCGAGGTAAAGGCTGGTTCTGTAAATTCAGAGTTGGTCGCCAATATTGATATTGCACCGCTGTTGCTAGATTTTGCAGGGGCCAATGTGCCGGCCGCTATGCAAGGAAAGTCTTTTAGAAAAGTTATTACAGGTGAGGAAGATGGCTATGATGCGGTTTATTTTAGATATTGGATGCATTTGGCTCATCATGAGATTCCTTCGCATTATGGAATTAGAACTCAAAATTATAAACTGATTTATTACTATGGTAGAGCGCTGGGTTCAAAGGGTGCTATTGATATACAGACTCCGCAGGCTTGGGAGCTATATGATCTTAAAAATGATCCACTCGAACTCAATAATATATATGAAAAAGAAAAGAATGGTGAGTTGGTTGCGCAGCTAAAGGCGAGGTTGCTAGAGTTGAAGGTGCAATACCAAGATACTGATGATCAATATCCAGAACTATTGCCGTTGGTAGATTAGGAGAATATTATGAACAAATCGTATCATGAAGTGGTAAAGAAGTTGCATTTTGACATGCATACACCGGTCAATATTGAAAATGTTGGAAAAAATTTGGATGTGGATAGCTATGTTGCAGCGATTAAGGCGTCGGGTGCAGAGTCGGTGACGTTATTCGCAAGGTGCGCATATGGGTTTGCATATACTCGTACTGATATTGCGTTTCCTCACCCAAACATGGAGGCAGATGTATTTAAGCTGATTTGTACGGCATTGAGAAAAGAAAATATCGATGTAACGGCGTATATAGCGGCGTGCGTATTGTCTGATGAAGAAGTGGCCAAGAAGGGGTTGCGAGATTGGTTGACTTATAATGAGGATGGCAATTTATATAATCATGGCAAAGACAAGGCTATCAAAAATTATATTTGCCCAACTAGTGAATATTATTATGAGAATTTGTTGCCGTATATAGTGGAGCTTGCCAAAAATAATGACATCAACGCAGTTTGGATTGATGGACTCTATCACGGGCTTAATGAGCCGTGTTACTGCGATCGATGTAAAAAACTTTTTATGGAAGAAGTTCCTCAGGCCAATGCTGATATGACTAGTATGGCTAGATTTAGGTGGTCTAACAATATTATTTATAGGTTTTTGGATGATGTAGGCAAGGAGCTTATGGAAATTAATCCCAAAATATCTGTAGGCGCAGATGTTGTGGGTTGTATTAAGTGGCCTATACCAATTTCAAAAAATACAGGGTTTTATACGTACGATCCACAGCCACCAAACTTAGTGGTCAGTGCAGCGATGAATTTGGCCGGAACTGCTTGGCGTGGCAAAACGATAGATATGAACATTCAAAGAATGAGGTCTTGGCAAGATTTTAATTGCAGAGCACCGCAGACGTTAAAGGCAGAGGCGGCGCTGTGTGCCAGCATGAATAGCATGTTGATTGCAGGAGATATTGTAAAGCCAATAGATATTCAACCAGATATGGAGTCGATGAAGCATATTAGAGCAATGTTTGATTATGGTGAAGCGATTTATCATAAGGTAAAGAACGTACCGTCTTATGCGGATGTTGCAATATTACTGAGTGTTGAGCAAATGAGACTTAATGGTGGCAGATGGGCATTGCAAACCAAATTTATTGAAGGTGCGTATCAGATGGTAACGGAGAATGGATTGACCTCGCATATTTTATATGATGCAGATTTAAAAGAGCATCTGGCTGGATACAGGGTATTGCTAGTTGCGGAGCATGCATATATAGAAAAGTCTGCTGTTGCGGAAATAGAAAAATTTGTAGCAGCGGGAGGAAATTTGGTTGTTGTGGGCACTATTCCAGGGGCAGTGGGTGAATTCGAAAGAGATGATCAGGCTGATACGGCAATATTTGAGAAGTTGTGTGGAGTTACTAGTGCGGGGATGCTCGATGAGCCGATTGCTTATATAAAAATTAAGGACACTATGGCAGAAAAGTATTGGAACTTAGATTTTACTCCAGAAATAGGGGTTTACGGAAAGGCAACTCTTGCGAAAGCCACAACTGCGGTAGTGGAAACGCCGTTATATTATCCTGCTCCTGTTTATCAGATAGGTGCGAGGCCGATTGGTAAAAAGTCGGAGTACGCTGGAATTACAAAGAATAAATTTGGCCAGGGAAATGTCACATATGTAAGTTTGCCAATAGCATTAGATTATATGAAATTTGGCAATTTTATGGAAAAACGGTTATTGGGTGAAATTATAAAAGCGAATGTAGACGCGTATGCACAGCTAACAGGATGTTCAAATTCGATATTGGCCGTTGCCAAGAATACAGAGACGGTTTGCGTGGGTGTTGTAGTTGTACAAAACAATTTGAATAATGAGGGAATGAGAGTTGCAGATGGAACGGGCAAAATAGCAGAAATAAAAGTGACCATAAAGGATGCGCGACCGATTAAGGCAATAGAATCGGTATTAGATGAAGTGAATGTTGCTCAAAAAAATGGGGTGATCACAATAGCGTTGCCACCAACAGATATTTATAACGGAGTAATATTGAAGTTTTAGAACAGCGTTGCGGTAGTTGCAATATAGATAGTAGGTGCTGCAGCAGGTATTATGAGCGCTGCAGCAGTTGTATGTTATTGAACCATTTGACCTAGTTGCTTTCCCAATTCGATTGAAAATAACGCTAAGTGTATTGCGAGCATGATCGCACCACCTCCAAATAGGGCCCCCGTTGTGGCTCGCAGTTTGTTGTTACTTTCGTATGGTCTAAAATACTGAACAGTCCCGTCGACTATCATCGGAATGAGCATAAGAAATGATATTGTGACTGATGGCTGTGCGAAAATACCTATGAAGATAGCAAGCAGTGCTCCAATAATTTCTCCTGTACATCTTGCACATACAGGAAATTGTTTGTCTTTATAGAAAAACGACCTATCGGCTCTTCGGTGACAACCGCAAAGCAGAGCGAGAATATCGTGAAATTTCATTAAGTAAAAATCCTATGCCAGAAAATCAACACTGAGTAAAAATCCAAAGGCTACAAAATATAGTATATATAGAAGTACACCTAAGGCAAATGAAATTAAGGCACCTACACCGGCTTGCTTGGCATTCTTAGGCTTAACATCTTTCCATATTAAAAATAGAACAAGACCAACGACAGGAATACAAAATCCTAAAAATCCATATCCAATACTTCCTGAATCATCTGTTGAGTTTGCTTGAGGCACCCCACATTTGGGACAAATAGTTGCTTCGTCAAATAATTCTGCACCACATTTTGGACAATATTTCATAAAAACTCCCCCTTATAATAAATATAGAAGTACACTTAAGACAAATGAAATTAAGGCACCTACACCGGCTTTCTTTGCATTCTTAGGCTTCGCATCTTTCCATATTAAAAATAGAACAAGACCAACGACAGGAATACAAAATCCTAAAATTCCATATCCAATACTTCCTGAATCAGCTTGTGAGTTTGCTTGAGGCACCCCACATTTGGGACAAATAGTTGCTTCGTCAAATAATTCTGTACCACATTTTGGACAATATTTCATAAAAACTCCCCTTTGTAACAAAAATATTAAATATTATATATAAAAGTATATGTAAGATAAAAAGAATTAAGGCACCTATACCGGCTTTCTTTGCATTCTTTATCCAATACTTCCTGAATCATATATTGAGTTTGCTTGAGGCACCCCACTTTTTTGACAAATAGTTGCGTCGTCAAATAATTCGGCACCACATGGTGAACAGTATTTCATTGAAAATCCTTCGTGTAATAAAAATATTAAATATAAATTATAACAAAAATTGGAAAAAATATCAATACGTGGATGAAAAAAAAGAGTTGATGGCGAAATAAAAAAAATGAATGCCCCCCTTGATTTTTAAAATAAGTTAAGATATAATCGGGGTAATTTAATAAATTCGGCACAGAGAGTGGATTAATGGTCCACTCTTTTTGCATTATAAAAGGAATATGAATTATGGATAAAAACAAAATTATATCGAAAGTTGAGTGTTTGATCTCAGAGACTGTAACAGAAATGGGTCTAGAGCTTGTGGATGTCGAGTTTAAGAGAGAAGGTGCTAATTATTTTTTGAGAATTTATATTGATAAGGAAGGTGGTATTGCCATTGATGATTGCACAAGTGTGAGCCGTGCAATTGAACCCATTTTGGATGAGGCCGACCCAATTGAACCGCCTTACATGCTTGAGGTGAGTTCACCAGGCATCGATAGAATTTTGAAAAAGGACAAAGATTTTTTGAAATATGCGGGCAAGTTGGTGGATGTGAAACTTTATAAACCGGTAGAAGGCCAAAAAGTTTTTCAGGGTGAGCTTGTTGAGAAAGATAATGAAATTATTAAGGTGATGGTTGAAGATCAAATGAAAAGCTTCAACTCAAAAGATATAGTAACTACTCGGCTTGCTATTACTTTTTAGAAAGGAAAAAATTAGATGAATAAGGAATTTATGGCGGCAATTGATGAAATTGTAAAATCTAAGGGGATAGATAAAGAAAAGCTCTTTGACGCAATTGTGCAATCCATTGAAGCTGCTTGTAAAAAGCACTACGGTAACTTGGGAGAAAGCAGACCAGCGATTAAGGTTGATATTAACGAAAAGACTGGTGTTGTTAAAGTGTTTGTTACAAAAGAAGTTGTTGAAGATATGGATGTCGAAAATGATGTGCTTCAAATAGGCTTGTCGGCGGCAAGAGATATTACCAAAAATATTAGCATCGGAGACGTGCTAGATATAGAAGTTACAACAAAAGATTTTGGAAGAATTGCTGCAAAGAATGCTAAAAATGTTGTTTTAAACAAAATTAAAGAAGCGGAACGTCAGATGGTTTATGATAAGTATATCGGGTTTGTTGGAGATATTGTACGAGGTGATCTGAGTAGGCAAGATAAAAACGGCTATATAGTCCAACTTGATTACGCAGAAGCGTCGTTGCCTATGTCGGAAGCGATTGCCAATGAAACATTTGATAATCAAGCGGGTGCGAGAAAAAAAGCCTTTTATGTTTTGGACGTTAAGGATTTTAACCAAAATGAGCAGAAGGGTGTTAAGATGAAGTGGGAGCCGCAGATTGTGGTTTCTAGAACTAGGCCCGAGCTTGTTAAGTGTTTGTTTGAAAAAGAAGTAGTGGAGATTCATAATGGCACTGTGGAAGTTAAGAGTGTGGCGCGAGAAGCTGGCTCCAGAACCAAAATTGCTGTACATTCGTGTAATAGGAATGTGGATCCTGTTGGTGCCTGCGTTGGTGAAAGAGGATGCCGAATTAACTCGGTTGTTCAGGAGTTGAATGGCGAAAAAATTGATGTTATCGAATGGAATGAAGATCTGGTTGAGTTTATCAAAAAGGCACTTAGCCCAGCTGAAGTTTTAGATGTGATAATTGGTGAAAAGGATACTCGAGAAGGAAATAAGAAAAATGCTGTAATAATAGTTCCTGATGATGTTTTGAGCTTGGCAATTGGAATTAAGGGGCAAAATGTGCGTCTTGCTGCTAAATTGACAGGGTGCTGGCTGGATATTAAGAGCGCCTCATCGGTGGGGTATGTTCCAAAACCAATTAAAACTCCGGAAGAAATTGCTGCAGAGAGAGAGGCTGAGTTAGAAGCCGCATATCGAGCCGCGTATGAAGACAATTCGCTTAACGATGATTTGATGGATGACGATTATGCCGCGGACTATCAGCATAGATTAGAAATGGAAAGAAATAATGATACCAATTAGAAAATGCATAGGTTGCGGAAATATGAACCCCAAGGATACGATGATGCGTATTGTTTGTAATAACCAAGGTAATGTGGCGGTGGATTTTTCGTCTAAAATGCCAGGTAGAGGCGCATATGTCTGTAAGAACAGAGAATGTGTTGCGAAATTGATAAAAATTAAGGGCCTAGAGAGGGCGTTTAAGAAAAAGGTGTTGAAAGAAGTGTATGAAATTTTGTTAGGTGAATTATAAATGGAGAAAATATATCAACTTCTTAGTTTATGTCAAAAGGGTCGTAATTTGGTTTCCGGAGAGTTTGCCGTTAGGCAAGCTGTTTTGGATAAAAAAGCCTTTTTGACTATAGTTGCGACGGATGCGTCTAATAATACTAAGAAATTATTCAATGATAAGTGTAATTATAGAAAAATCCCTGTACGAGTATGGGGAGATAGTGACTCAATTGGAAAATATTTGGGAAAAGAACATAGGGTTGTGATTGGTATAGTAAATGAAAAATTAGCGACTAAGCTTGTAAATATGATAGATGATGCAGTAAGGATAGGTGGGTAAATGTCAAAAATGAGGATGCCTCAAGCCATGAAAGACTTGGGAAAAGGACTATTTAGTAGATTTATAGATAAAAGTAATGCAAGTAAAAAGGCAGAAAAGGCCGAAAAACATGCTGATAAAAAGCATATTAACAAAAAGTCTAAAAATAATATGGAACAAGCACCTCGAGCATCTGATGCAATGACTACAATGTCTGCCGAAAAGACGAAAATTCTTGATGAAAAAACGAGAGGTGTAGAGGATGTAGAAGCAGATGAGAATGTAACAGCCGCGGATGTGAAAATACAGATGAGAATGTAAAAGCCACAGATGTGAAAGATGCAAATGAGAAAGCAACAGCCGCAGATGCGAAAAAACAAATGAGAAAGAAACAGCCGAGATGTGAAATGAGAAAGCAACAGCCGCAGATGAGAAAACAGCAAATGAGAAAGCAACAGCTGCAGATGAGAAAAGGCAAATGAGAAAGCAACAGCCGCAGATGTGAAAGATGCAAAAGCAACAGCCGCAGATGTGAAAGATGCAAATGCGAATGCAACATCTACAGATGAGAAAACGACAAATGCGAATGTAAAAGCTACGGAAGTGAAAACGGCAGATGCGAAAACTGAAAATACAAATGTAAAAGCAGCAGATGTGAAAGATGCAAAAGAGAAAGAAACAGCCGCAGATGAAAAAACAGAAAATGAGAAAGAAACAGCAGCAGATGAGAAAACAGCAAAAGAGAAAGCAACAGCAGCAGATGAGAAAACAGCAAAAGAGAAAGCAACAGCAGCAGATGAGAAAACAGCAAAAGAGAAAGCAACAGCAGCAGATGAGAAAACAGCAAAAGAGAAAGCAACAGCAGCAGATGAGAAAACAGCAAAAGAGAAAGCAACAGCAGCAGATGAGAAAACAGCAAAAGAGAAAGCAACAGCAGCAGATGAGAAAACAGCAAAAGAGAAAGCAACAGCAGCAGATGAGAAAACAGCAAAAGAGAAAGCAACAGCAGCAGATGAGAAAACAGCAAAAGAGAAAGCAACAGCAGCAGATGAGAAAACAGCAAAAGAGAAAGCAACAGCAGCAGATGAGAAAACAGCAAAAGAGAAAGCAACAGCAGCAGATGAGAAAACAGCAAAAGAGAAAGCAACAGCAGCAGATGAGAAAACAGCAAAAGAGAATGTAACAGCTACAGATGCGAAAGATGCAAATGAGAAAGCAACAGCCGCAGATGGGAAAAA